>NZ_JBHJUW010000017.1:0-39460 GCF_042268205.1 Streptomyces sp. NPDC056160 | reverse complement strand
AAGGCCGGAAGGCCGGAAGGCCGGAAGGCCGGAAGGCCGGAAGGCCGGAAGGCCGGAAGGCCGGAAGGCCGGAAGGCCGGAAGGCCGGAAGGCCGGAAGGCCGGGCCCGGGTCACTGCGCCTGGAGGACCAGGAGGGCCAGGTCGTCCTCCGGAGGGCGTTCGCCGAACTCGTGCACCAGGCGCCGGATGCGGTCGGCGATCAGGTCGGCGTCGAGGCCCGCGCAGGCCGCGAGGGCGGCGGCGAGTCCGTCGCCGTCGTCGAACTGGCGGGAGCCGGAGCGCCGCTCGGTCACCCCGTCGGTGACGCACAACAGGGTGTCGCCCGGCACCAGCTCGAAGCTCTCGCACACGTACGTCTCGTCCTCGATGACGCCGAGCAGCGTCTGCGGGCGGGCGACGGTGCGCACGTCGCCGTCGTGGGCGAGGACCAGCGGCAGCGGATGACCGGCGCAGGCGAGGGTGCAGCGCACACCGCCCTCGAAGGGGGCCAGCTCGCCGTAGAGGAGGGACAGGAAGCGGGTCTGCGGGGCGTCGCCGGGCACGACCGGGCCGACCAGCGCCCGGGCCGCGGCGTCGGCGGCCTCGGTGGCGTCGTCGAGGAGGAGCTGGTTGAGGCGGTCGAGGACGTCGGCGACGCCGTACCCCTCGCGGGCCAGCAGCCGCAGCCAGGGCCGGGCGAGTCCGATGACCACGGCGGCCTCGGGCCCCTTGCCCTGGACGTCGCCGACCGCGAAGCACCAGCGGCCGTCACCGGCCGGGAAGACGTCGTAGAAGTCACCGCTCGGACCGCCCTGGTCGCACGGTTCGTAGACGAGGGCACTGCGCATGCCCGGGATCTCGGCGACCGCGCCGGGCAGCAGCCCGCGCTGGAGCACGGCGCTGATGGTGGCCTGGCGGGCGTACTGCCGGGCCGCGCCGATGCCGAGCGCCACTCGCCGGCTGAGGTCCTCCACCAGCCCGGTGATCTCGTCGGGGAAGCGGAGCAGCCCGGCCCGGCCGATGACGAGCGTGCCGAGCGGCCGGCCGCCGGCGATCAGCCGGTAGGCGAGCGCGGAGCCGTCCGCGGCGCGCGGGCCCAGTGCCTCGCCGGGCCAGGGGTAGGGGACGGGCCCGGAGTTCAGCAGGTCGTCGGCGGGGCGCGGCGGGTCCTTCTCCAGGGCCCGGCGCAGTTCCTCGATGTGGCTCTCGCTGCCGTGCCAGACGCGGGCGAGCCGCGGGCCGGGCGCGCCGGTGCCGTCGCTCCACAGGCCGCGCGCCGTGGACTCGTCCTCCAGCCAGACCGCGCACCAGTCGGCCAGCCGGGGCACGACGAGCTGGCCGGTGAGTGCGGCGACCAGGTCCTCGTCGAGCTGCCCGGCGAGCAGGTCGGACGCCTCCGCGAGGAAGGACAGCGCGCCGCGTCCCAGCCACTCGCGGTCGCGTTCGGCGCGCTGCGGTCCGGGGGCCATGACCTCGGCGACGCCGAGCCAGGGCCCGGCGCCCTGCCCGGCGGCCTCGGCGTCCTTCTCCTGCCCCTCGCCGCCCTCGCCGCCCGTGTCGTCCCCGGCGATCAGCCGCGCCCATACGGTCTTGGCACCACTGCGGTAGGTGATGCCCCATTCCTCGGCCAGCGCGGCGACCAGGCGCAGGCCCCGGCCGTACTCCGCCGGCCCGTACGCCGGTTCCTGAGCGTGGCCGTGGTCGCGGGGGGCGCGCGAGGGGTGGTGGTCGGTCACCTCGACGACGCACGCGCCGGTCTCCGCCTCCAGCCGGCAGGTCAGCTCGGCGTGCGTGCCCGCGTGCACGACGACGTTGGTGACCAGCTCGCTGACGACGACCAGGACCTCGTCGGCGAGCCGCTCCGGAACGCTCAGGCCCAGCTCGCGCCACTTCGTGAACCCCGCGCGGACCAGCGCGCGGGCGGAGCCGGGCGCGAGCGGGCTGCCGGGCAGCGCCGCGTACACGTCGCCGGGCCCGCCCGCGCACTGCCGCGCGGCCGGGTCACCGGCGCGGGAACCCGTCTCCCGCTGCGTCGGAATGGCCCCCATCTACAGCTCCCCGAGCGGTCGGACGATAGGTCGGTCGTTGCCGACAGGGTGACAGACCGACCGCACCCATAAGCACCGAGTTACCGAACTAGACCGCCAGGGGCGAGAACTGTGCTACGCATGAGCTACGCCCTCACGCCTCCCGCGCCCCCGCGTACATGTCGTCGATCAGGTGCTTGTACGCCCGTTCGACCACGGGGCGCTTCAGCTTGAGGCTCGGCGTGATCTCGCCGTGTTCGACGTCGAGGTCGCGCGGCAGGAGGCGGAACTTCTTGATGGTCTGCCAGCGCTGCAGGCCTTCGTTGAGCTGCCGGACGTAGCCGTCGATCAGTTCCACGGTCTGCGGGGCGGCGACGACCTCGGCGTAGGCCTTGCCCGCCAGGCCGTTCTCCTGGGCCCACTCCAGGATCGCGGGTTCGTCGAGCGAGATGAGGGCGGTGCAGAAGTTGCGGTCGGCGCCGTGCACCAGGATGTTCGAGACGTACGGGCACACGGCCTTGAACTGGCCCTCGACCTCGGCGGGCGCGATGTACTTTCCGCCGGAGGTCTTGATCAGGTCCTTCTTGCGGTCGGTGATGCGCAGGTAGCCGTCCGGGGACAGCTCGCCGATGTCGCCGGTGTGGAACCAGCCGTCCGGCTCCAGCACCTCGTCGGTCTTCTCGGGCAGCTTGTGGTACCCCTGCATGATGCCGGGGCCGCGCAGCAGGATCTCGCCGTCCTGGGCGATGCGGACCTGCGTGCCGGGCAGCGGCTTGCCGACGGTACCGGTGCGGTAGGCCTCGCCGGGGTTGACGAAGGAGGCCGCGGAGGACTCGGTGAGGCCGTAGCCCTCCAGGATGTGGACGCCGGCGCCGGCGAAGAAGTAGCCGATCTCCGGGGCGAGCGCGGCGCTGCCCGAGATGCAGGCGCGCAGCCGCCCGCCGAAGGCCTCGCGGATCTTGGCGAAGACGAGGGTGTCGGCGACCTTGTGCTTGGCGGCGAGGCCGAAGGGCGCGGAGTGGACGCCGGTGCGCTGGAAGTTGTCCTGCGTGACCTTGGCGTACTCGCGGCCGACCTCGGCGGCCCACTGGAAGATCTTGTACTTGGCGTTGCCGCCGGCGCGGGCCTTGGCGGCGACGCCGTTGTAGACCTTCTCGAAGATGCGCGGCACGGCCGCCATGTAGGTGGGCCGGACGACCGGCAGGTTCTCGATGATCTTGTCGACGCGGCCGTCGACGGCGGTGACGTGCCCCAGTTCGATCTGCCCGGAGGTGAGCACCTTGCCGAAGACGTGCGCGAGCGGCAGCCACAGGTACTGCACGTCGTCGGGGCCGAGCAGGCCGGTGGAGGCGATCGCCTTCGCCATGTACGACCAGTTGTCGTGCGGGAGGCGGACGCCCTTGGGGCGGCCGGTGGTGCCGGAGGTGTAGATGAGGGTGGCGAGCTGGTCCTTGGTGATCGCGCCGACCCGCTCCTTGATCAGCTCCGGGTGCTTCTCCAGGTACGCGGCGCCGCGCTGCTCCAGATCGGCGAGGGTGAGCACCCAGCCGTCGTCACCGCTCTCCACGCCCGCCGGGTCGATCACGACGACGTGGCGCAGGTCGGGCAGTTCGGCGCGCCGTTCGACGGCCTTGGCCAGCTGCCCGGCGTTCTCCGCGAGGAGCACTCTGCTCTCGGAGTCGGACAGGATGAACGCGGACTCCTCGGCGTTGGTCTGGGGGTAGACCGTGGTGGTGGCCGCACCCGCGCACATGATGCCGAGGTCGGCCAGCACCCACTCCACGCGCGTGGAGGAGGCGAGCGCGACGCGCTCCTCGGGCCGCACCCCCAGTTCGATGAGTCCGGCGGCGATGGCGTGCACCCGCTCGGCGGCCTGCGCCCAGCTCAGCGACCGCCACTCGTCGGGGCCCTCGCCCGAGGACGGCGGTACGGGGTAGCGGTAGGCCTCGGCGTCCGGTGTGGCCGCCACACGCTCCAGGAAGAGGGCCGCCACGGACGGCGGACGGTTCTCGATCAGGGTCTGTGCGTCGCTCACGACATCCTCCGGGGCCCGCGTCAGTGCGGCGGCTGGCTCAGGTGCGGCTGGGTTGGCTCACGGGTGGTGGTTCGGCGTTGTTTAACTCACGAGTAACTAGCGAGCAGGCATCAGGGTAGAGGGCGACCGGCCACCGCGTAAGAGGCTGTGGCCTGAGACTTCCCACCGAGCGCTACCACGCGCACGCGCAGGGGCCCGGCGCACTTTCGTGCGACGAGCCCCTTTTCACCCGGTTCACCGACGCGGCGGCCGCTCGGCACGTGCTACCGGCGGTTACTTCTTGCCCTTGGCCGACGCCGTGCTGTCATCGCTGGAGAGCACGGCGATGAAGGCCTCCTGCGGAACCTCCACGGAACCCACCATCTTCATGCGCTTCTTGCCTTCCTTCTGCTTCTCCAGCAGCTTCCGCTTACGGGAGATGTCACCGCCGTAGCACTTGGCGAGGACGTCCTTGCGGATGGCGCGGATGGTCTCGCGGGCGATCACGCGCGAACCGATGGCGGCCTGGACGGGCACCTCGAAGTTCTGCCGCGGGATCAGCTCCCTGAGCTTGGCGACGAGCCGGACGCCGTACGCGTACGCCTGGTCCTTGTGGGTGATCGCCGAGAAGGCGTCCACCTTGTCGCCGTGCAGCAGGATGTCGACCTTGACCAGGGAGCTGGACTGCTCGCCGGTGGGCTCGTAGTCCAGGGAGGCGTAGCCGCGGGTCTTGGACTTCAGCTGGTCGAAGAAGTCGAAGACGATCTCCGCGAGCGGGAGCGTGTAGCGGATCTCCACGCGGTCCTCGGAGAGGTAGTCCATGCCGAGCAGGGTGCCGCGCCGGGTCTGGCACAGTTCCATGATCGCGCCGATGAACTCGGTGGGCGCGAGGATGGTGGCCCGCACGACCGGCTCGTACACCTCTGCGATCTTCCCCTCGGGGAACTCGCTCGGGTTGGTGACGGTGATCTCGCTGCCGTCCTCCATGATCACGCGGTAGACCACGTTGGGGGCGGTCGCGATCAGATCGAGGCCGAACTCGCGCTCCAGCCGCTCCCGGATCACGTCCAGGTGGAGCAGGCCGAGGAAGCCGACGCGGAAGCCGAAGCCGAGGGCCGCGGAGGTCTCCGGCTCGTAGACGAGCGCGGCGTCGTTGAGCTGGAGCTTGTCCAGCGCCTCGCGCAGCTCGGGGTAGTCGGAGCCGTCCAGCGGGTACAGCCCGGAGAAGACCATGGGCTTGGGGTCCTTGTACCCGCCCAGCGCTTCCGTGGCGCCCTTGTGCTGGCTGGTGACGGTGTCACCGACCTTGGACTGGCGGACGTCCTTCACACCGGTGATCAGGTAGCCCACCTCGCCGACGCCCAGGCCGTCGGCGGGCAGCATCTCCGGGGAGTTGGTGCCGATCTCCAGCAGCTCGTGCGTGGCGCCGGTGGACATCATCCGGATGCGCTCGCGCTTGTTGAGCTGGCCGTCGATGACACGGACGTACGTCACGACACCGCGGTAGGAGTCGTAGACGGAGTCGAAGATCATCGCGCGCGCCGGGGCGTCCTTGACGCCGACCGGGGCGGGGATCTGGTCGACCACCTTGTCGAGCAGCGCCTCGACGCCGAGACCGGTCTTGGCGGAGACCTTCAGCACGTCCTCGGGGTCGCAGCCGACCAGGTTGGCCAGCTCCTCGGCGAACTTCTCCGGCTGCGCGGCCGGCAGGTCGATCTTGTTGAGGACCGGGATGATCGTGAGGTCGTTCTCCATCGCCAGGTAGAGGTTGGCGAGGGTCTGGGCCTCGATGCCCTGGGCCGCGTCGACCAGGAGGATGGTCCCCTCGCAGGCGGCGAGCGAGCGGGACACCTCGTACGTGAAGTCGACGTGCCCCGGCGTGTCGATCATGTTGAGGATGTGCGTGGCGCCGGGGTCGTGGGTGGGAGCCCACGGCAGCCGCACCGCCTGGGACTTGATCGTGATGCCGCGCTCGCGCTCGATGTCCATGCGGTCGAGGTACTGGGCGCGCATCTGCCGCTGCTCGACCACACCGGTCAGCTGCAGCATCCGGTCGGCGAGAGTGGACTTGCCGTGGTCGATGTGCGCGATGATGCAGAAATTGCGGATCAGCGCCGGGTCGGTACGGCTCGGCTCGGGCACATGGCTGGGGGTCGCGGGCACGCAGGGTCCTGATTCTTGAGGCGTCCGCATACGTCTGCTGGTGCGTCTGCGGTCTCGGGTCGGATCGATACGTAGTCTTTCCATGGTCCCATGCCCGGCCGGGACCGGGGAGCGGCGACCGGTTTGGGTCGTGCGACGGGCCGCTGGTAACGTGGGGGGCTGTGTCTCATGCCCTCTCAGCGCGAGGCACACCGGAAAATTTTCGAAAGAGAAGGCTCATTCGTGGCGAACATCAAGTCCCAGATCAAGCGGATCAAGACCAACGAGAAGGCTCGGCTGCGCAACAAGGCCGTCAAGTCCTCCCTGAAGACCGCGATCCGCAAGGCCCGCGAGGCCGCTGCCGCGGGTGACGTCGAGAAGGCCACCGAGTACCAGCGCGCTGCCGCGCGCCAGCTCGACAAGGCCGTCTCCAAGGGCGTCATCCACAAGAACCAGGCCGCCAACAAGAAGTCGGCGCTGGCTTCCAAGGTCGCGACCCTCAAGGGCTGAACTCCCTGACTTGACGCCGGACGGACCCGAGCGGGCCCTCTCTCATCCGCTCCCGCCCGGCACCCCGGCCCCATGCGCGGCCTGCGTTCGCCACGCGGGCATGGGTCCACGAGCATCATCCGAAGGCCCCGGCAGCCTCCCTTCCCCAGGGACGGCGGCCGGGGCCTTCGGCCTTTGACGGGTACGGCAGGGGGGTTCGGGGTTCACGAGGTTCGGCGTCGGCCGGGGGTCCTCCGCTCGGGAAGGCGACGGCGTTCCCACGGAAGTGACGGCGTCCGCTCGGGAAGGCGACGGCGTTCCCACGGAAGCGGCGACGTCCGCTCGGGAAGGCGACGGCATCGGCACGGGCGCGTGGTCATCCGCGTCCCCGGGAGCGGGCCGCGCGGGCGATGGTCACCACCGCTTTTTCCAGGGCGTACTCCGGGTCGTCGCCGCCGCCCTTCACGCCGGCGTCCGCCTCGGCAACCGCACGCAGGGCCACCGCCACACCGTCCGGAGTCCAGCCGCGCATCTGCTGGCGGACGCGGTCGATCTTCCACGGCGGCATGCCCAGCTCGCGCGCAAGGTCCGCGGGCCGTCCGCCGCGCGCGGAGGACAGCTTCCCGATCGCCCGTACGCCCTGGGCCAGCGCGCTGGTGATCAGCACCGGTGCAACCCCCGTCGCGAGCGACCACCGCAGCGCCTCCAGGGCCTCCGCCGCGCGGCCCTCGACGGCCCGGTCGGCGACGGTGAAGCTGGAGGCCTCCGCCCGGCCCGTGTAGTAGCGGGCGACGACGGCCTCGTCGATCGTGCCCTCCACGTCCGCGACCAGCTGGGACACCGCCGACGCCAGCTCCCGCAGGTCGCTGCCGATCGCGTCGACCAGCGCCTGGCAGGCCTCGGGCGTCGCCGAGCGGCCCAGACCGCGGAACTCGCCCCGCACGAAGGCGAGCCGGTCGGCGGGCCTGGTCATCTTCGGGCAGGCCACCTCCCGCGCGCCCGCCTTGCGGGCCGCGTCCAGCAGGCTCTTGCCCTTGGCGCCGCCCGCGTGCAGCAGGACGAGGGTGATCTCCTCGGCGGGCGTGGCCAGATACGCCTTCACGTCCTTGACGGTGTCGGCCGACAGGTCCTGCGCGCTGCGGACGACCACGACCTTGCGCTCGGCGAAGAGCGAGGGGCTGGTCAGCTCGGCAAGCGTGCCGGGCTGCAACTGGTCGGGGGTGAGGTCGCGTACGTCCGTGTCGGCGTCGGCGGCCCGGGCGGCGGCCACCACCTCCCGCACCGCACGGTCGAGCAGGAGGTCCTCCTGGCCCACGGCGAGCGTCACCGGGGCGAGAGGGTCGTCATTCGCAGTCTTCCTGGCCATCGCGACAAGCATCCCACGGCCCACTGACAACGCCCCCGGCGCGCGGACGGCCCAGGCCCGCGGCCGGCCGGGGCGCCCCCGGAGCAGGACGCCCCGCGATCACGGCTCCTCGCGCCAGCCCTCCCACTCCCCCGCGAACGCGTCCAGCTCCGCCGGGTCGAGCCGTTCCTCCTCGTCGCGCAGGAGGACGAGCCACTGGGCGTCCTCCGCGTCGTCCTCGCCCGCCAGCGCCTCCCGTACCAGCCGCGGCTCCTCCTGGAGCCCGAACCGCTCCCCGAGCGCCTCCGCGGCCTCCTCCGCCGCGTCGCGGTCGGGCAGCACCAGGACATGTCTCACGTCACTCACGCACGCCATTGTCGGGCACGGCGCATCGGCGCCTTCACGGGCGGTGGGCCGCTCAGCCCTTGGGCACGACCTGGATGTCGAGTTCGATCTTGATGGTCGGGCCGACCACGGCGATGCCGCGCGCCAGCATCGTCTGCCAGCTCACCGTGAAGTCGTCGCGGTGCAGCTCGGTGGTGGCCCGGCAGGCGGCCCGGGCCTCGCCCTCCATGCCGTTGCCGAGTCCGAGGTACTCCGTCTCCAGGGTGACCGTACGGGTCACGCCGTGCAGCGACAGCGCCCCGGTGACGGCCCAGCGGTTGCCGCCGCGGTGCGCGAACCGGTCGCTGTAGAACTCCAGGGTCGGGAACCGCGCCACGTCCAGGAAGTCCCCCGAGCGCAGGTGGTCGTCCCGCATCTTGACGTTGGTGTCGATGGACGCCGCGTCGATCACCACGTGCATCGCCGAGCGCTCGACCTCCTCGGCCACCCGCACCACACCGGCGAACGAGTTGAACCGCCCGTGGATCCGGGCCAGCCCGATGTGCCGGGCGGTGAAGGCGATCGAGGAATGGGCGGGCTCGATCTCCCAGTCGCCCGGCGCGGGCAGCTCGGGCGGCTGAGCGACCTGGAGCGTCACGTCGCCGAGCGAGGTGAGCGAGTTCTCCGCGACCGTCGCCGCGGCCCGGTAGGGCGCGTACCCCTCGGCGGACACCGCGAGCCGGTACTCCCCAGCGGGCACCGCCGCCACGAACGACCCGAACGGGTCCGTCCCGCCGCTGACCACCTTGCGCCCCGCGGTGTCGAGCACCGCGAACTCGGCCTGTTCGACGGGCTGGTTGACCGGATCCAGCACCCGGCAGCTCAGCACTCCCGCGCTCGGTGGGGTCCACACCGCCGCCAGGGGACTCGTCCGTTGCACGCGCTTCGTTCGGCTTCCCAGCAAGCGGCCGATCATCTACGACACCTTCTGCACGATGTGAGAACAGCTGTTACCAAAGAAGCATTCGATCACCGATGGGGCTTTCGAGGCAACACAGGATCACACCATGGGAAACCGGGGCATGTGCCGCGGGTCGCACGAGTGGCACGCGAGTGGCACCATGTGGCCGGGATCAGCCGCTCCCGAGGGGATTTCGCACAGTCGGCACACGGCCCGGCGCGATGCCGAACCGGTCCCGGTACACCGCCAGCACCTCTTCGTCCGAATCCAGCTCCACCACCTCCCGCGTTCCGTCGGGGCCCGTAGTCGTCAGCGTCCGGCCGCCGAGGGTGATCCGCCCCCCGTCCTCCGTCAGCCGCGAACACACCAGCGACCGCATGAAGTGCGAGGCGGGCGACGTGCTGTGCCACCAGGCCCCGGACACGAAGTCGCCGAGGGCCCTCGGCCGCGCCTCCAGCCGGTACTGGCGCCGGCCGTCGCGGACCACGTCCAGATCCACACCCTCCGCTCCGGCCCCCGCACCGCGCACCCCGGCCGCGTCCGGGTCGGCGGGCACGATCCGGAACGTGCCGCCCGGCTCCACCTGCTCCTCCCGCTCCCGGAAGGCCAGCGGGAAGTGGCTCAGCGCCCCGAACCCCACATCGGCCAGCCAGTCGCCCCCGTCCACCGTCCGCACCCGCAGCGCGAGATGGTCGTACGGGATCCCGAGCCGCCCCTCCTCCCCGTACACCCGGGCGGCCAGCAACGTCACGTCGAAACCGAGCGCGGTGAGCAGGGCCCCGAACGCGCCGTTCAGTTCGTAGCAGAACCCGCCCCGGCATGCGCCCACCACCTTGTCCAGCAGCCGTTCCTCGGTCAGCACGATCTCCTCGCCGAGGTGGACGGAAAGGTTCTCGAAGGGCACGGCCCGCAGGTGCCGCAGATGCAGCTCCCGCAGGGCGGCGGCGGTCGGCGAGGCCGGGGACGCGGCCCCGATCCGGTCGAGGTAGGCGGCGGCCTGTGCGGCGTTCATGCCCTCAGTCTCGCGCCACGCGCAGCCCCGCGCCCTCCCCGGTCACGGCGAGTGTGCCGTCCCGGTCCGTCCGCAACACCACCGCGCCCCCGGCCCGCAGCGCCGCGACCGTACGCGGAGCCGGATGCCCGTACATGTTTCCCGCGCCGCAGGAGATCAGCGCCAGTCGCGGGGCCACCGTCCTCATCAGGTCGGGGTCCTGGTACGCCGACCCGTGATGGGCGACTTTCAGCACGTCCACCCGGGCCAGCCCGGCCGCCTCCGGCGAGTGCGCCAACTCCTGCTGTGCCAGGGGCTCCAGGTCGCCCAGCAGCAACAGCCGCAGCCCGCCGGAGCGGACGAGCAGCGTGACGCTGGCGTCGTTGGGGCCGTCCGGCCGCGCGGACGGACGTGCCGGCGGCCACAGCACCCGCCAGGACAGGGCGCCGGTGCGCCGCTCCTCCCCTGCGACGGCGCGGGTGAGCGGGATGCCCCGCCGCGCGGCCTCGCCACGGACGAACGCCGCCTGTTCCGCGGGCTCTTCGTACCCCGTCGTCTCGATCGACCCCACCGAGCGGCCCCGCAGGACCCCGGGCAGGCCGGTCACGTGGTCGGCGTGGAAGTGGGTCAGCACCACCAGCGGGACCCTGGTGACGCCGAGGGCACGCAGGCAGTGGTCCACCCGCCGCGGATCAGGGCCCGCGTCCACCACCACCCCGGCACCCGGTCCCGCCGCCAGCACCGTCGCATCGCCCTGCCCCACGTCACACATCGCGAACCGCCACCCCGGCGGCGGCCAGCCCGTGAGCACCCGGGTCAGCGGCGGCGGTCGCACCACCGCCAGCAGGAGCAGCGCCCCGCAGACCGCGCACAGCCATGGATGGCGCAACAGCCGCCGGCCCAGCAGCACGAGCACCACCGTGACCAGGCCCAGGAGCAGCGCCCCGGCCCAGCTGCCCGGCCAGTCCACTCCGCCGCCGGGCAACCCCGCACCGGTGCGGGCGACGTCCGCGATCCATCCGGTCGGCCAACTCGCGCACCAGGCCAGCGCCCTGGCCGCGGGCAGCGCGACCGGTGCGCACGCCAGCGCCGCGAAGCCCAGCACCGTGGCGGGAGCGACCGCGATCTCCACCAGCAGGTTGCACGGCACCGCCACCAGGCTCACCCGGGCCGACAGCACGGCCACCACCGGCGCGCACAGGGCCTGCGCCGCGGCCGCCGCGGCAAGCGCCTCGGCCAGGCGGCCGGGCACCCGTCGGCGGCGCAGCGCCGCGCTCCAACGAGGTGCCAGCGTGAGCAGGGCGCCGGTGGCCAGCACCGACAGCAGGAAGCCGTAACTGCGGGCCAGCCACGGGTCGTAGAGCACCAGCAGCAGAACGGCCGTCGCCAGCGCCGGGATCAGCGATCTGCGCCGCCCCGTGGCCAGGGCCAGCAGCACCACCGCCCCGCAGGCCGCGGCGCGCAGCACGCTCGGGTCGGGCCTGCACACGACGACGAACCCCAGGGTGAGTGCCGCGCCCAGCAGCGCGGTGGCGCGCAGCGGCAGCCCCAGTCGGGGCGCGAGGCCCCTGCGTTCGACGTGCTGTGCCAGACCGGGCGGTCCGATGAGCAGGGCGAGGAGGATCGTGAGGTTGCTCCCCGAGACGGCCAGGACGTGGGCGAGGTCCGTCTCCTTGAACGCCTCGTCCAGTTCGGACGTGATCCGCGAGGTGTCCCCGACGACCAGTCCCGGCAGCAGGGCCCGCGCGTCCGCCGGCAGCCCGTCGGTCGCCGCGCGCAGCCCGGCCCGCAGCCGGCCCGCCAGGCGCTGCGGCCCGGACGGGCCCCCGATCACCTCGGGTGCCGCTCCGGCCCGGACCTTGAGCACCGCCGCGATCCGGTCGCCGCCCGCCAGTGGCGGCGCCGGCCGCGCGGTCACCCGCAGCCGTGTGGAGGGCAGCAGCCCGAGCCAGGGCGCACCCCGACCGCCGGCCGCCCGCGCACCTGAGGGTCCGCTTCCCCGCGCCCCGGTGTCCACGAGGATCAGGACCGGCGCGCGAGTCCTCACCGCCGTTCCGTCCGGCCGTTGGACGCGTCGTACGTCCGCGTCGAGCAGTACGGAGACCGGTGCCATGTGGTCACCGCTGACCCGGGGACGGGTGAGCCGTGGGTCGGAGGTCAGCTCCACCTCGGCGGTCACCGTCGCGTACCGCCGCGCGAGCTCCGGAACCGGGCCGCGCCGCAGATCCGCGCCGTGCAGCCCCGCCGAGGCGGCGGCTGCCGCGGCGGCGAGCAGCGCGGCCGAGACGGAGACTCGCACCCAACCGGGCACTCGGCCACCCGGCAGGTCACCTGTGCGGGGGCGGACTGTGGGTACGCGGGTCGGATGGTCGGTACCGACCCGGGCCGAGTGGTCGGCTTGGGGCCCGCAGGGGTGGTCAGTGTCCGGCGGGGGCGGGCGGTCGATCTCTGGGCGGCCCTGGCGGCCGGAGTCCGACAGGGTCGGGCCGCCGGTTTCTGGCAGGGCCGGGCGGTCAGTGTCCGGCAGGGCCGGGCGGTCGGCCTCTGGCAGGGCCGGGCGGTCGGTCTCTGCCCAGGTGGGGCGATCGGTTCCTTCTGAGGTTGATGGGTCGGTCCCTGCTCGGGCGGGGCGGTGGGTCCCTGCTCGGGCCAGGTCGCCGGCCCCTGCCCGGGGCGGGCCTCGTCGCCCGGCCCGTCGGCTGAGGACGAGTGCGGCGCTCGCGGCGAGACAGGCGAGCACGAAACCCGTCACCCACCTCGCGGAGGCGTCCAGAGTCAGGGCCGCCGTCGCCCAGGCCGCGAGTGCCGGGGGCACGAGCCGAAGGTCGGCCGGCCCCTCCTGCCGGGGGTGGGCCGCGCCGAGCCGGTTGCCGGAGTCGGCGTGCACCGACGGACGGAGACGGTCGGCGGGCCCGGCGGCGGGACGACCGGGCGTTGCCGCGGTGGCCGCTTTCATGCCCGCACCAGGTCGCGCAGATCGGCGAAGCGACGGTCGCCGATGCCGGTCACCTGCCGCAGTTCCTGTACCGAGCGGAAGCCGCCGTGCTGAGTGCGGTAGTCGATGATGTGCCGCGCCAGCACCGGGCCGACGCCGGGGAGGGTCTCCAACTGCTCCGCGGTGGCGGTGTTGAGGGAGACGGGGACCGCCGGACCCGTAGCGGAAGATCCCGGCCCGGCCGGTCCTGTCCCGGCCGGGCCGGCCCCGCCCGGTCCCGCAGCCGGTGCCGGTCCGCCGACGACCACCTGCTCACCGTCCACGAGGAGCCTGGCGCGGTTGAGGCTGTCGAGGGAGGTCCCGGGCCGTGCGCCGCCCGCCGCCCGGATCGCGTCGGCGACCCGTGAGCCCGCCGGGAGCCGGTGGACACCGGGACGGCGGACCTTGCCGCTGACGTCCACCACGATCTGCTGCGCACCGGTCGAAGGGGCGGCGGCCCGTACGGATGCCGGTACGGACGCCAGGCCGTCCGCCGGGAGGCTCCTGCCCCCGTCCCGGCCGGGCCGGGGCGCCGCCGCACGCACCACCTCCGGCGCCGCGACCGACCGGGTGCGGCCGGTCCAGAAGTGCTGCGCTGCCAGAGCCGCGACGGCGACGAGCACCACCGCCAGCGCGATCACGTTCCTGCGCTCGATCGCGCACCGCTTCTGCAGCCACAGCGGCATCCGCTCGCGCAGCACGAGGCCGGCCCGCTCCCGCCACGGCCGCTCCCCCCAGGTCCGCGCCGCGTCGGTCGCGTCGGGCACTTCCGTCGCATCGGCCGCGTCGGACGCGCTGCCTACAGTGCCTGCGTCACTGACGCGGTCCCCGTCCCCGTAGCCGTCCCCTCCCCCGCGCGCGGCCGGCCCGGGGATCCGTGGCGGGCCGCTGCCCGACTCCCCGGTAGGCACGGTGGGTCCTGCGAAGAGGACTTCGGCGCGTCGGCGCAGGTCCTCTGCCGGGGCCTGTCGCTGCCGCAGCCCCTGCCGGACGGGAGCGTGGCGCCGGTGCGGACGAAGGGAGTGACGGTGGTCGCGGGCCCGGCCGTCCGAGCCGGGGCCCCGGCCGGGTCCGCTGGTCGCCGTCGCCGTACCTGAACGTGAGCGTGAGCCTGAACGTGAGCGTGAGCCTGAACGTGATCGAAGTGTCATGCCGTCAGCATCGGACGGACCGGCCACTTCGCGATGATCTTGCTCAATTCCCGGGGATTACCAGCCGGTTGTGGACAACTTGGTCACCCACGCGGGTGATCCCTCGCCTCCACTTCTGATCCGGCCACGTCCGACCAAGCCCACCCGATCAGGCACGGCCACCCGAGCACGCCCGACCAGCCACGTCCCACCAGGCACGTCCGGTCCGCCCACGCCTCAGCGAGGAGAGACCACGACTCCCAGCAGGCCCGGTCCGGTGTGCGCGCCGATCACCGCGCCGACCTCGCTCACATGCAGGTCGGCCAGCCCGGGGACACGCGCGCGCAGCCGGTCGGCGAGGGCCGCTGCCCGGTCGGGGGCGGCGAGGTGGTGGACGGCGATGTCGATGCCGGGCCCGCTCGCGCACTCGGCGGCGATCTCCTCCAGGCGGGCGATCGCCTTGGACGCCGTCCGTACCTTCTCCAGCAGTTCGATACGGCCGTCCTGCAGTTGCAGCAGGGGCTTCACGGCGAGGGCGGAGCCGAGCAGGGCCTGCGCGGCGCCGATCCGGCCGCCGCGGCGCAGATAGTCGAGGGTGTCGACGTAGAAGTAGGCGGAGGTGCCCGCGGCGCGTTTCTCGGCGGCCGTGACCGCGTCGTCCACCGTGCCTCCGCTGCCGGCCGTCTCGGCGGCGGCCAGGGCGCAGAAGCCCAGGGCCATGGCGACCGTCCCGGTGTCCACCACCCGTACCGGCACCGGTGCCTCGCGCGCCGCGAGCACGGCGGCGTCGTAGGTGCCCGACAGCTCGGCGGACAGGTGCAGGGAGACGATGCCGCTCGCGCCGGACTCGGCGACCTTGCGGTAGGTCTCGGCGAACTGCTCGGGACTGGGGCGCGAGGTGGTGACGGAGCGCCGCTTCTGCAGCGCCTGGGCCAGGGAGCGGGTCGAGATCTCGGTGCCCTCTTCGAGTGCCTGGTCACCGAGGACCACGGTCAGCGGAACCGCGGTGATGCCGTGGCGCTCCATCGTCCGCGGCGGCAGGTAGGCCGTTGAATCGGTGACGATCGCGACATGGCGGGACATGAGCTGGAGGTTACCTGCCGTAGCGCTCGGGCGGCAGCCCAGCCCCTCTGACCGGGTGGACGCTTGGCCGGATCAGGTGGTGCTCTCGGGGCGGGACTTCTTCTGCCAGGAGTACGCGGGACGGCGTCCTGGTGGGGTGATGGCGGGCCGGGAGCGGTCCTGGACGGTGTCCGGGTCCGGGCGGGTGGCCGCGGGCGGCGTGCGCCGGTCCGCATCACCGGGGGCCGGCTCAGCCGAGGGCTCACCCCACGCGGGGGTGCCGGACGCCGGTTCCGCGCTGGTCCAGTGGCGCAGGGCGTCGGCCTCCACGCCGATCTGCGCGCTCAGGGAGTCCAGGTCGTCGTCGGCGAAGCGGCGGGCGCGGTCGTGGGCCGCCCAGCGCAGGGCGTCGGCCGACTGCGTGATGCGGTGGGTCCGCTCCCTCAGCGGCGGCAGCCGCTCGGCGAGCGTGGCCCGGTCCGGCTCGCTCTCCAGCCGCTTCAGTTCGTGGTCCAGCTCGTGCCCGTGGGCGCTGAGGCGTTCGAACAGGGCGATGGATTCCTTGAGGGACTCGTCCTCGGCCGCGCCCGCGTACAGGGCGTCCTGGGTGGCGCGCATCGAGGTGCGCAGCGTGAGCCGGAGCTGGGCCAGTTCGCCGGCCGGGCCGGGCTGGGCGAAGGACTTGGCCCGCAGGGTCTGGTCCTCCACGGCGCGCCGGGCCTGGCCGATGGTGCGGTCCACACCGCGCTTGGCGGCGCCGACCGCCTTGACCGTGGCGTAGGCGCCGAGGACCAGGCAGAGCACGAAGAGCACGGCGAAAACGGCGACGACTGCTTCCACGACGCTCCTCCTCCGCTTCGCGGCACCGTCCGCGCCGCTCTTCCACCGTAAACGCAGCGGGCAGGTTCAGGGTTCCGACAGAACCCCGAACCTGCCCGTAGGGGACTACCCCGAGCGGTGCGCGTCGCGTCAGGCGGGCACGATGTTCACCAGCTTCGGCGCCCGCACGATCACCTTGCGGATGGCGGCGCCGCCCAGCGCGGCGACGACCTTCTCGTCGGCGAGCGCGACCTTCTCCAGCTCCTCCTCGGAGATGGACGGGGGCACCTCCAGGCGCGCCTTGACCTTGCCCTTGATCTGGACGACGCAGGTCACGGCCTCGTCCACGACGTACGCCGGGTCGGCGACCGGGAAGTCCCGGTGGACGACGGAGTCGGTGTGGCCCAGCTTGTGCCACAGCTCCTCGGCGATGTGCGGGGCCAGCGGGGCGGCCATCAGCACCAGCGGTTCGGCCACCGCGCGCGCGACCGGTCCGTCCGCCTTGGTCAGGTGGTTGTTCAGCTCGGTGACCTTGGCGATGGCGGTGTTGAAGCGCAGGCCCTCCAGGTCCTGGCGCACCCCGTCGATCGCCTTGTGCAGGGCGCGCAGCGTCTGCTCGTCGGGCGCGGCGTCGGTCACGGTGACCTCGCCGGTGGCCTCGTCGACGATGTTGCGCCACAGCCGCTGCAGCAGCCGGAACTGGCCGACCACCGCGCGCGTGTCCCACGGCCGTGAGACGTCCAGCGGACCCATGGCCATCTCGTACAGGCGCAGCGTGTCGGCACCGTACTCCGCGCAGATCTCGTCCGGGGTGACGGCGTTCTTCAGGGACTTGCCCATCTTGCCGAGCAGCCGGGAGACCTTCTCACCCTGGTAGTAGAACGCGCCGTCGCGCTCCTCCACCTCGGCGGCGGGCACCGCGATGCCCCGGCTGTCGCGGTAGACGAAGGCCTGGATCATGCCCTGGTTGAAGAGCTTGTGGAACGGTTCGGCGGAGGAGACGTGCCCCAGGTCGTAGAGGACCTTGGACCAGAAGCGCGCGTACAGCAGGTGCAGCACGGCGTGCTCGGCGCCGCCGACGTACAGGTCGACGCCGCCGTGCGGCCGGCCCTCGCGCGGGCCCATCCAGTAGCGCTCGATCTCCGGATCGACCAGGGCGCGGTCGTTGTGCGGGTCCAGGTAGCGCAGCTCGTACCAGCAGGAACCGGCCCAGTTGGGCATGGTGTTGGTCTCGCGGCGGTACTTCTTCGGGCCGTCGCCCAGGTCCAGGGTGACGTTGACCCAGTCCTCGTTGCGCGACAGCGGCGTCTCGGGCTGGGTGTCGGCGTCGTCGGGGTCGAAGGTGCGCGGCGAGTAGTCCTCGACCTCGGGCAGTTCCAGGGGCAGCATCGACTCGGGCAGCGGGTGGGCGGTGCCGTCCTCGTCGTAGACGATCGGGAAGGGCTCGCCCCAGTAGCGCTGGCGGCTGAACAGCCAGTCGCGCAGGCGGAAGTTGACGGTGCCCTCGCCGATGCCCCGGTCCTGCAGCCACTCGGTGATGCGGGCCTTGGCCTCGGCGACGCCCAGGCCGTCCAGCCGTACGCCGTCGCCGGCGGAGTTGACGATCTTCGCGTCGTAGGAGTCGAACGCGTCGTCCCAGGCGGCGGGGTCCGTGCCGCGGCCGTCGCCGGGCTCCACGACGCAGCGCATCGGCAGTTCGAAGGCGCGCGCGAAGGCGAAGTCGCGGCTGTCGTGCGCCGGGACGGCCATGATGGCGCCGGTGCCGTACCCCATCAGGACGTAGTCGGCGATGAAGACGGGGATCTTCTCGCCGTTGACCGGGTTGGTCGCGAACGCGCCGGTGAAGACGCCGGTCTTGTCCTTGGCCTCGGCCTGGCGTTCGACGTCGGACTTGGCGGCGGCCTGGGCGCGGTAGGCGGCGACGGCCTCGGCGGGAGTGGCGTGGCCGCCGGTCCACACCTCGTGGGTGCCCTCGGGCCAGGCGGCCGGGGTGAACTTCTCGACCAGCGGGTGCTCGGGGGCCAGCACCATGTAGGTCGCGCCGAACAGGGTGTCGGGGCGGGTGGTGAAGACGGTGATGTGCTCGCCGTCGATCGGGAAGTCGACCCGGGCGCCTTCGGAGCGGCCGATCCAGTTGCGCTGCTGCAGCTTGATGGCCTCGGGCCAGTCCAGCTCCTCCAGGTCCTCCAGGAGCCGGTCGGCGTACGCGGTGATGCGCATGTTCCACTGACGCAGCTTGGCCTTGAAGACCGGGAAGTTGCCGCGCTCGGAGCGGCCCTCGGCGGTGACCTCCTCGTTGGCCAGCACGGTGCCCAGGCCGGGGCACCAGTTGACGGGCGCGTCGGAGGCGTAGGCCAGGCGGAACTCACCCAGGACGTCGGCGCGCTCGGCGGCGGTCAGCTCGCCCC
The DNA here is from genome assembly GCF_042268205.1 of Streptomyces sp. NPDC056160. Taxonomy (NCBI): domain Bacteria; kingdom Bacillati; phylum Actinomycetota; class Actinomycetes; order Kitasatosporales; family Streptomycetaceae; genus Streptomyces; species Streptomyces sp. NPDC056160. Next base: position 20,794 of record NZ_JBHJUW010000017.1, on the reverse strand, counting down.
ACGCGCGCGTGTGCCCCGGTACGGGCCGCTCACCGGACTCGAACCGGGCGATCAGCTCGCCGATCGGGCGGGCCTGCTTCGCCTCGTCGTCGTACCAGGAGTTGAAGATCTGCAGGAAGATCCACTGGGTCCACTTGTAGTACTCCGGGTCGATCGTGGCGAAGGACCGGCGCCTGTCGTGGCCCAGGCCCAGCCGGCGCAGCTGGGCCTTCATGTTCTCGATGTTGGCCTCGGTGGACACGCGCGGGTGCGTGCCGGTCTGCACGGCGTACTGCTCGGCGGGCAGGCCGAAGGCGTCGAAGCCCAGGGTGTGCAGCACGTTGTGGCCGGTCATCCGCTGGAAGCGGGCGTACACATCGGTGGCGATGTAGCCCAGGGGGTGGCCCACGTGCAGGCCCGCACCGGAGGGGTACGGGAACATGTCCATGATGAACTTCTCGGGGCGTGCGACCAGGTCCGGGTCACCGGCCAGGTCCCCCTTGGGGTTGGGCGCCGCGTAGGTGCCGTCGGCCTCCCAGAAGTCCTGCCAGCGTGCCTCGATGTCGGCCGCCACGGCGGCCGTGTAGCGGTGCGGCGCAGCCTCCGCCGACGTGGCGGCGGGGGCGGCGGGGTTCGTCTCGCTCATGATCCTCAAAGCTCCATCGATCGTCTCTGCCCGCGGCTGCGACTTTCCGGAAATGAAAAATCCCCTCGCACAGGAGGGGACGCCGCGCCGATTCCGACCAACCGATTCGCCCGGCGGTCGGGACTGATCAGCGCGGCTCGCTAAGCAGAAGGCGTACGGCACGCATGGCGCCAGGGTACCGCAGCCCTCGACGGCCCCGCGACAGCCTTGTGATTACCCGGCGTAACAGCCGCTATGGGGACAGCCCCTCCGGGGACGAGGACTCCCCCGCGAACCCCGTTGATGACAAGACCGTGACCCAAACGCCGTACCGCCGGGTTTGGAGCGGCCTGGAGTGCGCGCCAGGGGCCGCTCACCCGAACCGCTCGGAGTTGCGCCATGACCCCTCGACGGATCCCTCGCCGCAGTACCGGCCCACTCCCCCGGCCTGGCCGCTCGGCCTACGGGGTGACCTGCGCCGTCGCCCTGCTCCTCATACCCGTGACCGTGCTCGGCTCGGGCAGCCCGTTCCGCGAGTTCCTCGACTTCGGCGCGGGGGTGCTCTCGCCCGCGCCGCGCCACGCGGAGGCCGAGGCGCTGCGGGCGGTGCGCCGCTGCCCGGCCCTGGCCCTGCGGATCGAGGAGGACAGCCGTGCGCGGGCCCCGTCGCGCAATCTGCCCGTGCTCCCGCCGGGCCGGGGGCGCCGCGCGCTGGGCCGCTGAGCGGACGCCCGGTGGACACCCCGGTGCACCCCGGCATGGCCCCGCGCCCCCGGTACGCCGAAGGCGGGCCATCCTAGATGGATGACCCGCCTTCGATTCCTGTGGAGCTAAGGAGAATTGAACTCCTGACCTCCTGCATGCCATGCAGGCGCTCTACCAACTGAGCTATAGCCCCTTGCTTCGTTCCGCCCGGTTCCCCCGGCGGCGACGCCAACATTACACGGTCCAGGGGGTGCTTCACCAAATCCGTTTCCGCTATGCCCGTTATGACCGATATTCATCACTCGGTCGGGGGTGCACGCGGTCTGACCTGCGCTCACGCCGTGACGAACGAATAGAACCGCTTCAACGTGCAGTGCTCCTCCAGCAACCGCCCGTAGATCGGCTCCCCCTCCAGCTCCCGGTAGGTCTCGATCGGGTCGCCTTTTATGATCAGCGCCCGCGCGCACTCCTCGCACCAGTACTGGTAGTCGGGGTTGATCGGTTCCATGTCACGGACGATCGGCGTACCGCTGCCGCACCAGTCGCACTTTCGCCTGTGTGCACCCATCGATCAGCTCCAGCTGTGGCCGCAGGCCGTGCACACGTACGAGACCCCGCCGTTGTCCCCGAGGACCTGGGCCACGTGGAGGGAACCGCAGGAGGGGCAGACGAGGCGGGTGACGGTGTCCCGTGCCAACGCCGCGTCGAGGAGGTGACCGCCCTCCTCGAGGATGCTCGCAGGCATCGCCACTCCCTCCCAGTCGGGCCGCGCCCCCTTCCGGCCGTTTGATTCTGCCACGGCCGGGCCAATACGGTCAGCGACGCCTCGGTACCAGTCCGGCCACGGCATCCGTCTCGGGCCGCCCGACCTGCGCACCGGCGCGCAGGCGCACGCCGAGGGGGTCGTCGCGGAGCCGTACGCCCCTCAGGCCCCAGCGACTCGACCCGGCGGCCCGAACGCAGAAAATCCCGCCCCTCAAGGGGCGGGATTCTCATCACCGATCACTCGCACTCACACAGAGTGCCGATCAGTGGAGCTAAGGAGAATTGAACTCCTGACCTCCTGCATGCCATGCAGGCGCTCTACCAACTGAGCTATAGCCCCGCGTTCTCTCCCCGCTCGGCGGGGGCGAACAAGAAGAACTTTAGCCTGCGACCTGCCGGAAAGTGAAATCCGGGTCCCTCGGGGCCGTACGGCCGCCGGAACCGGCCCGCGGGGCCCCGGACCGGCCCCACCGACAGCCGGGGGGCCGGCCTCTCGGGTCCGCCCGGGCCGTGACCCGCGGGACTCCGCCCGGGCCGTGGCTCAGGTGTCGTCGCCGAGGACCGGTTCCGGAAGGGTGCCGGCGTTGTGCTCCAGCAGGCGCCAGCCACGGGCGCCCTCGCCGAGGACGGACCAGCAGCAGTTGGACAGCCCGCCCAGGCTCTCCCAGTGCCTGGCCTCCAGGCCGAGGAGGCGGCCGATGGTCGTGCGGATGGTGCCGCCATGGCTGACCACCACGAGCGTGCCGTCCTCGGGCAGCTTGTCCGCGTGCCGCAGCACCACGGGGGCGGCTCGGTCGGCGACCTCGCTCTCCAGTTCGCCCCCGCCCCGGCGCACCGGCTCACCGCGCTTCCACGCGGCGTACTCCTCGCCGTACCGGTCGATGATCTCCTCGTGCGTCAGGCCCTGCCAGACACCCGCATAGGTCTCGCGCAGGCCCTCGTCGCGAGCGACGTCAAGGCCGGTGAGGGCGGCCAGCTCGGCGGCCGTGCGCGCGGCGCGCTTCAGGTCGGAGGAGACGATCGCGTCGGGGCCCAGGGAGGCCAGCAGCCGGGCGGCACGGCGGGCCTGGCCGACCCCGGTCTCGGTCAGCTCGACGTCCGTGGAGCCCTGGAAGCGGCGCTCCACGTTCCACGACGTCTGGCCGTGCCGCCACAGGATGACGCGGCGGCCCCGGCCCGGCGGCCGGCCGGCCGCCTCACCGGCGCTGCTCACCGCCACTCACCGTCCGGCTGAGCCGGCTCCTCGGCGGCCTGCAGCTTGGCGTGCTCCGCCGCCTTGCCGCGGGTCGCCCTGGCGTCCTCGGGCAGCTCCAGCTCGGGGCAGTCCTTCCACAGCCGCTCCAGGGCGTAGAAGACGCGCTCCTCGCTGTGCTGGACGTGGACGACGATGTCGACGTAGTCGAGCAGGACCCAGCGGGCCTCGCGGTCGCCCTCGCGGCGCACCGGCTTGGCGCCCAGCTCCTTGAGCAGCCGCTCCTCGATCTCGTCGACGATGGACTTGACCTGGCGGTCGTTGGGCGCGGACGCCAGCAGGAAGGCGTCGGTGATCGACAGGACGTCACTGACGTCGTAGGCGATGATGTCGTGCGCGAGCTTGTCGGCGGCCGCCTGGGCGGCGGTGTTGATCAGCTCGAGGGATCGGTCGGTCGCGGTCACTACAGGGCTTTCCGTCGGCGGTCACTTGAGACCAAGGGTCTCACGGACCGCCGACAGCGCCCCACGTCATTGACGGATCACTGGGCGGAGGCGGGCTTGTAGTCCTGGCCGAGGACCACCGAGACGTCGGCGTTCGCGGTGACGGTGCCCTTCCTCACGGCGCTCGCGGGCAGGCCCAGCGTCTTGGCTGCCTCGACGGCGTCGTTCTTGTGGGCGGCGTCGGCGTAGGTGACCTCGGACACCGGCCGGCCCGCGGATGCCGTGCCGGCCGCCACGAAGCTGAAGCCGCCGTTGAGGAGGGCGACGCGCGCCTTGTCGGTGTCGCTCTTGGTGCCGGAGGCGTTCTGGACGGAGACGCGGACGGCCGAGCCCTGGCCTGGGCTCTTCGCGGTGCCGCCCAGGATGTCCTTGACCACGCTGTCGCTGGTCTGCGCGGTCAGCGTGCCGTCGCCCTGGACAGGCAGCAGCGCGGTCTTGTAGGCGCCGCCCTTGGCCAGCTCGGCGAGCTTGGCCAGGAAGGTCCCGAGGTCCTTGTCGGTGAGCGAGGGGTCGAGGATCTGCGCCAGCGTCTGCACGGTGGTGGTGGCGGCCTGCGGGTCGGAGGACATCTTGCGCAGCACCCCCTGCATCACCTGGCCGAACCGCTTGAGCTGGGCGTTCTGGTCCTCCCCGGAGGTGCGGTAGGTGGCGTAGGCGACGGCCATGCGGCCGCTGAGGGTCTGTCCCTGGCCCTTGTGGACGAGCACCGTGGTGCCCTTCTTCTTGTCCGGGTCGGGTACGTCGGCGTCGGTGTCGGCCTCGATGCCGCCGACCAGGTCGACGAGGTTCTGCAGGTAGGGGGTGTCCAGGCGCCAGGTGCCCTGGATACTGGTGCCCAGGACGGTGTCGAGCTGGTCGCGGGTGCCGGAGGAACCGTCGTCCTTGACCGACTTCGCGAGGGTCGTCGCGGTGCCGTCGTCGGCCGACACGGCGAGGGAGTTGGGCAGCAGGACGGTGGTGCCCTGCTTGGTGGTGGTGTTGTCGACGAGCAGCGCCGTCGACGTGCCGCCCTTGGCGGTGTCGTGCAGGTGGACCACGACCACGTCGCGTTTCTGGGCGCCCGCGGCGCTCGCCGCGCCGCTGCCGCCGCCGGACGAGGACACTCCGGGGAGCTTCCCGGCGTACCAGAGGTAGCCGACGCCGCCGACCGCGACCAGGGCCAGGACCACCGCCAGGGCGATCACGCGGCTGCGGGCGCGGCGGCGGGCCTCCTCACGGCGCTCGGTGCGGTTCTCGGTGAACTTCAGCCAGTCGATGACGTCCTCGGAGTCGTCGGTCGGCTCCTCGACGAAGGCGAACTGCTCGGTGTGGTACTCCTCCGCGCCCGCCTCCGGCCGGCCGGAGCGGCCCGCGCTCCCGTCCGCCCCGGGCTCTGCGGGCGGCTCCGCCGGCGGGCCGGCCTGCTGGGGGATGCGGGCGGTCTGACCGGCGAGCCGGGGCTGCTGCCCGCTGGTCGCCGCCGCCCCGTACGGGTCGTACGGGGCGTACGGTTCCTGCGGTTCGTACGGCGCCGCCGGGGCCGACGGGGTGGTCGAGCCGTGGCCGGTGCCGTCGTAGGTCCCGTAGGCCGTCCCGTAGGACCCGTGCGCCCCGGGGGCCTCGTAGGGCTGCTGTGCCGGGTACCCCTCGTGGGCGGGGTACGTCCCGTAGGGGTCGCCGGGGGCCTGGGCCTGGGCCGGGATCTGGCCCTGCTGGGGGCGGCCGTCCGCGCCCGCCGCGTACGGGTCGTAGCCGTAGCCCTGCCGGCCGTACGCGTCGTACGTCTGCTGCGGAGTCTGCTGCGCCGGTACCTGCCGGTACATGGGCCTGCCGTACTCGTCGTAGCCGACGAGCTCGTAACCGTCGTCCCCGTGCCCCGCGTCGTATCGGTCGTTCACCGGTGCCCCTCTCGGCTCACTCGCCGCGGTACAGCTCGCGTTTGGCGATGTAGCGCACGACTCCGTCCGGCACCATGTACCAGATGGGGTCTCCCTTGGCGACTCTCGCCCGGCAGTCCGTGGAGGAGATGGCGAGGGCGGGGACCTCGACGAGCGATACGCCGCCCTCGGGGAGACCGGGGTCGGTGAGATGGTGGCCCGGCCGGGTGACGCCGATGAAGTGCGCCAGGGAGAACAGCTCCTCCGAGTCGCGCCAGGTGAGGATCTGACCGAGGGCGTCGGCGCCCGTGATGAAGAACAGGTCCGTGTCCGGGTTGAGGGCGCGCAGGTCGCGCAGGGTGTCCACGGTGTAGGTGGCGCCGCCGCGGTCGATGTCGATGCGGCTGACGGAGAACTGCGGGTTCTCGGCGGTCGCGATGACCGTCATCAGGTAGCGGTCCTCGGCCGCGGAGACCTTGCGGTGGGACTTCTGCCAGGGCTGGCCGGTGGGGACGAACACCACCTCGTCCAGCTGGAACTGCGCGGCGACCTCGCTGGCCGCCACGAGGTGCCCGTGGTGGATCGGGTCAAACGTTCCGCCCATGACTCCGAGGCGGCGCTTGCCCGTGGACGACGGGCCGCTGCCGGGCCCCACCCCGAGATGCTTCACCGTGTCGCTCACCGGACCGGTAGGCATGTCCTGCTCTCCCATGCGTGCAGACCCTACCGGCCCGGCCTGAGGGCTCCCGCCGGGCTCAGCGGTCGCGGTTGAAGCGGGTGGTGATCCAGAGCAGGAGCAGCAGGATGACGAGGGCGGCTCCGCCCGTCACCGCGGGGTTGAGGCTGTCGTGGTTGCCGCCCTCGGCCTCGGCGAGGTTGACCAACTGGGCTGCGGTGCTGGGGATGCTCATCTTCGGCAGACCTATCCGGGTGTGGGCGGGATAAAGATGTCCGCCCATCGTATGCGCCCGCCTCCGCGCCCCTCACGCCGACTCCACGGTTGCGGCCGGTCAGGGCACGGGAGCTGCGGAGGTGGGGAGGTGCCCTGGGTGGGGGCGGGCCTGCCGGGAGCTGGGGGGGTGGAGGCGCCCTGGGCGGGGTCGGGCCGGCGGGCGGCCCGCACCTGGGCCGGCCGGTGGGGTGGCAGACCCGCGCGGGCCCCAGGGACCGACGAGCAGGCCTGCGCCGCCGATCGCGGTGCGCGGGCGGTCGGAGGGGCGAGTCGCCGACGGCGACCACAACCCCTTCCGGCGGTCGCGCCGCGCCCGGCGGCCCGCCCGTCGCCGCGGCGAGGACGTACCCCACGTCCCGGCGGCGTGCCGCCCCCGGACCTGGTCGGCGGCGGTCCTCCACCGGACCCGCGGCGGGGCGCGGCCCGCGTTTCTCGGGGGCGGGAACCTTCCGGAGGGGTCAGTCGTCGTTCCGTTTGTAGCCGCGCAGGAGGAACCAGCCGGTGAGCACGCAGCCCAGGACCATCACGACCAGGACGACGCGGAGCAGGTCGCCCGATCCCTGATGCTGCGCTGTGGTGTTCGCGGCCGCGGCCAGCCGGACGGCTGCGGGGTAGTGCTCCATGGCGTGACTCCTTCGCTGTGCTGCCCGCCCACGGTATCGCCGCCTAGGCTGGCCCCTGCTTCGGGGGCACATCAGGCGACACAGACGCACATGGGGGATCACATGTCCGACGACGGCCGCTACCACGACGGGCACGAGCAGGCGCCGAGCCGGCGGCGTACGCGCTTCCCGGGGATCTCCTCGCGCGCCTACGAGCACCCGGCCGACCGCTCCGCCCTGGTCGCGCTGCGCAAGCTGAGCGGTTTCGACACGGTCTTCAAGGCCCTCAGCGGCCTGCTGCCCGAGCGCAGTCTCCGGTTGCTCTTCCTGTCCGACTCGGTACGCGTCTCGGACGACCAGTTCGCACACCTGAACGACATGCTGCGCGACGCCTGCTACATCCTGGACCTGGAGAAGGTCCCGCCGATGTACGTCAGCCAGGACCCCCAGCCCAACGCGATGTGCATCGGCCTGGACGAGCCGGTGATCGTCGTGACCACGGGGCTGGTCGAGCTGCTCGACGAGGAGGAGATGCGGGCCGTCGTCGGCCACGAGGTGGGCCACGCCCTCTCCGGCCACTCCGTGTACCGCACGATCCTGCTCTTCCTGACCAGCCTGGCGGTGCGGGTGGCCTGGATCCCGCTGGGCAACATCGCGATCATGGCGATCGTGACGGCGCTGCGCGAGTGGTTCCGCAAGTCGGAGCTGTCGGCGGACCGGGCGGGTCTGCTGGTCGGCCAGGACCTGCGGGCGTCCATGCGCGGCCTGATGAAGATCGCGGGCGGCAACCACCTGCACGAGATGAACGTGGACGCGTTCCTGCGGCAGGCCGAGGAGTACGAGTCGGCGGGCGACCTGCGCGACTCCGTCCTGAAGATCCTCAACGTGCTGCCGCGTACGCACCCCTTCACCACCGTGCGGGCGGCCGAGCTGAAGAAGTGGGCCGAGTCCCGCGACTACCAGCGGATCGTGGACGGTCACTACCCGCACCGCAGCGAGGACAAGGACACCTCGGTCAGCGACTCCTTCCGCGAGTCGGCCGCGCACTACGCCGACCACGTGAAGAACTCCAAGGACCCGCTGATGAAGCTGGTGACCGACCTCGCGGGCGGCGCGGGCGACCTGGGCGACCGGGTCCGGCGCGGCTTCAGCGGGTTCACCGGCTCGGCGCCGCCAAAGGACGCGAAGGGCGGCGAGAGCGGCGGAGAGAAGGGTGGTGCGACGGGCGGGCCGGAGGGCGAGTCCGGCACCCCGCCGCGCGACGAGGGCTGAGCGTCACGCCGCGCCGGAGCCACGCGGGCCGGGCGTCACACCTTCGGCTGGACGGCCGGCGCCAGCGCGCCGCACACGGCGGTCAGACCGTCCGGCGCGTACGGGTCCGTCGCGGCCGGGCCGCCCGCCTTCGCGCTCCGGCCGGCCGTCAGCGGGTGGAAGTGGTCCGTGTTGTCGTCGGCGCAGGACAGCGGGCCCGCCTCGGTGGTGGAGACGACCAGCTGGACCTGGTGCAGCCGCAGGTCGTCGTGGTCGAAGCGGAACCGCAGTTCGCGCCGGACGGTGAACAGCGAGGCCGGGGCGGCCGCGGTGGAGCCGGCCGGCTTGAGGGCGTAGACGAGGACGGGGTCCGCGGAGACCTCCAGGGTGGCGGCGTCCGCCTCGGTGACCTGGAGGCCGCCCTGCACCCGGATGCGGGAATCGGCCAGCTCGACCCGGTGCGCGTCGAAGCGGACCAGCCACCCGGTGGCCGCCACGTCCCCGCTACCGGCGGCCGGGCGTCCGGCACCACGGCCGGCGCCCCCACCGGCATCCCGGCCGGCGCTCCCGCCGACGCTGCGGTCGAACTGGTCGAGCTGGCCCGGGTCCAGCAGGGCCCGTACGGCCTCCGTGCTGCCTCCGACCAGCACCGCCGGGTCGACGGAGGAGGCCACGATGTAGTCACGCGCGCCGGTCAGGGCCGCGACGACCTGGCTGTCCGAGAAGTGCTCCGTGCTGCGGTGGGCGGGCAGCGGGATGCCCTCGGCGCCGGTGGCGAACTGGGCGGCGGGAGAGTTCGCGTACAGGTGTGCGAGGTCGGCGCTGCCGGGCACCTTGCCGGCGGGGACGAGCGGGACGACGGCCGCCCGCAGGGGTTCGACGGCCCGCGGGGACAGCGGGGACCGGTAGGGCGTCCGTACGCCCATGTAGATCGCCGTGGCGAAGGCGACGGCGATCAGCAGGAGCAGGAACAGCGCCTGCCGCGGCAGTCCGCGGTGCAGGTGCGGGCGGCGCCGGACGGCGGGCGTGTGGTCGGTCATCCGCTCCCGGGCGGAGTACTCCTGGAGGCGGGCAGCACGGACGAACGACTCGTCGAAGACGACGGATCGGTATTCGTCCTCCGCGCCTGAGGGGGTGCCGTCGGGTGTCCCTTCAGGCGGGTCGCCAGGCCCTCCCATACTTTCAGGGTAGGTCGCGCGAAGCGGTGGTAAACGCGCTGCTCTGCGCCAAGTTCTGACTGGCGCTCACCGGTCCGGCCGCCCGGCGCTCAGTGGGCCCGGGGAACCGCCGGGACGAGCGGGCGGGAGGGGGCGGCGGACCCGGAGGGCGCGGCGGCGCTGCCCTGTTCCAGGCCGGTCGAGGCGGGCGGCGGCACCTGGTCGCGGCTGCCGGAGGAGCCGCCCCGGTAGACCGCCGCGAAGGCCAGCGCGACCATGCCGATGCCCATGACGAGCGCGAGCACCCAGGCGACGGGGCGGTGCCAGCGGACCTGTCTGCCGAACGCGCCCGGGCCGCCGTAGCGGTGTTCGAGCACGTCGGGGTCGTCCAGGTCGTCGAGCTCGTGCCCGGCGCCGAAACCGTGCCGGCCGGCGCCGAAGCCGTCGTCGTAGCGCTCGGCTCTCAGACGGGCGCGGCGGGCTTCGGCCTCGGAGGCCTCGGCTCTTGCCTGTGCCGCGGCCAGGAGACGTTCGACGGCGGTGGGCTCGTGGATCACGGCCGCCCGTACGAAGGCCTCGTCGAAGACCACGGAGGCGAACTCTTCGTCCGACACTCCGCGGTCGTGGTCGTCGTCGGGCTCCCAGCCGTCAGGGAACGGCGTGCCCCCCACGTCCTCCGGCACGGATCCAGAGTAGACCTGGGGGGTCAATTTGGGCAGACGGTACGGAAATTCATCCGCCAGGTGAGACGCCGCCCCGGGCCCCGGTGTCCGGGCCTCGGTGTCCGGCCCGGCGGAGGCCGGTCAGCGCCTGATGTGCCCGTCGCCGGTGACGATGTACTTGGTGCTGGTCAGCTCCGGCAGGCCCATGGGGCCGCGGGCGTGCAGTTTCTGCGTGGAGATGCCGATCTCGGCGCCGAAGCCGAACTGGCCGCCGTCGGTGAACCGGGTGGAGGCGTTCACGGCGACCGTGGTGGAGTCGACCAACTGGGTGAAACGCCGGGCGGCCTGCTGCGAGGTGGTGACGATCGCCTCGGTGTGGCCGGAGGTCCACAGCCGGATGTGGCTGACGGCCCGGTCCAGGGAGTCGACGACGGCGGCGGCGATGTCGTAGGACAGGTACTCGGTGTCCCAGTCCTCCGGGGTGGCCTCGACGACGGTGGCCCGGGAGCCCTTGGCGTAGGCCATGACCCGCTCGTCGGCGTGCACGGTGACCCCGGCGTCGGCGAGGGCGTCCAGGGCGCGCGGCAGGAACTCGGCGGCGATGTCCTGGTGGACGAGGAGCGTCTCGGCCGCGTTGCAGACGCTGGGGCGCTGCGCCTTGGAGTTGATCAGGATGTCGACGGCCATGTCGAGGTCGGCCCGGGCGTCGACGTAGACGTGGCAGTTGCCCGTGCCGGTCTCGATCACGGGGACGGTGGACTCGTTGACCACGGTGCGGATCAGGGAGGCTCCGCCGCGCGGGATCAGCACGTCCACGAGGCCGCGGGCGCGCATCAGCTCGCGCACGCTCTCCCGGCTCTCGCCCGGCACGAGCTGGACGGCGTCGGCGGGCAGCCCGGCGCCACCGACCGCGTCGCGGATCACCCGGACCAGGGCGGTGTTCGACGCGTAGGCGGAGGCGGAGCCGCGCAGCAGCACCGCGTTGCCGGACTTCAGGCACAGGGCGGCGGCGTCCACGGTGACGTTGGGGCGGGCCTCGTAGATGATGCCGACCACGCCGAGCGGGACGCGGACCTGGCGCAGGTCCAGGCCGTTGGGGAGGGTGGAGCCGCGGACCACCTCGCCGACCGGGTCGGGCAGCGCCACCACGTCGCGCACGTCGGCGGCGATGGCGCGCACCCGCTCGGGGGTGAGCGTGAGCCGGTCGACGACGGTCTCGCTGGTGCCGGCCGCGCGGGCCTTGGCGACGTCCTGCGCGTTGGCCTCGACGATCTCGCTGGTACGGACCTCCAGGGCGTCCGCGATGGCGAGCAGCGCGTCGTCCTTCTCGGCGCGCGGCAGCGGCGCGAGGTCGGCTGCGGCGGCCTTGGCCCGGTAGGCGGCCTGGGCCACCGGGGACATCGAGTCGTACGGCGAGAGCGTGGTCATGGAGGAAGCGTAGTGCGCCGAGCTGGGGCGTTCACGCGCTGTTCCACACCGCGAGACGCCCGCGGCCACCGGCGGGACGGCCTCGGCCGACGGGACCGGGCCGGGGGCTCGGTCCGGGCGGCCCGGGGGCTCGGTCGGGGCCGCCGCGGGGGCTCGGCGGGACCGGAGCGGGGGCCCGGTCGGGGCCGGAGCGGGTCAGAAGGGGTGGACCCCGACCGGGGTCGCCGGGGGCGGTCCGTAGCCCTCGGCCAGGCGCTGGTGGTACGTCTCGCGGTCGATGACCTCCAGGCCGACGATCTCCCAGGGCGGCAGCTGGGCGCTCTGCCGGTGCTCGCCCCACAGGCGCAGGGCGACGGCCGCCGCGTCGTGCAGGTCGCGGGCCTCCTCCCAGTAGCGGATCTCGGCGTGGTCGTCGGCATAGCGGCTGGTGAGCAGGAAGGGGTGGTCGTGGGCGAGCTGCTCGAGGCCGCGCCTGACCTCCTGCAGCGGGGTTCCGGTGCCGGAGACCCGCAGGGTGATGTGCCACAGCCGGGGCAGTTCCGCCGGTCGCCCGCGCCCGTCGTGCGCCTGCCGTGTTCCGCGCTCCCCCTCGCGCTGCCGGTCCTGCTGTTCGCGCGCGTACCGGTCGCCGGCGGCGACGCTGGTCAGGGCGCGCTCCTCACCGGGTGCGCGGGAAGGGGACCCGCCGGCACCACCGCGGGACGCCGTGGCCCCAGGGCGCACTCGTCTCACGACGGCCTCCTTCACCCAGTGCTCGCGGAATGTCCCTGGGACAAAGTGCAGCAGGCCCTACGGCTCCATGGGGCGGTTTTGCGGAAGGTCCCCCACCTTCAGGGACCGCAGGGCCGGACGTTTCGGCCCATTACGGCTCCAGGACCACCAGGTCGTCCCTGTGTACGACCTCGCGTTCGTACGCCGGTCCCAGCTCGCGGGCGAGGTCCCTGGTGGAGCGGCCGAGCAGCAGGGGGATCTCCTTGGCGTCGAAGTTGACGAGGCCGCGGGCGACGGCGTGGCCGCGGCCGTCGCGCAGTTCGACCGGGTCGCCTGCGGTGAAGTCGCCATCGACGGCGGCGATGCCCGCGGGGAGCAGCGACTTGCGGCCCTCGACGACCGCGCGCACCGCGCCGTCGTCGAGAGTGAGGGCGCCCTGCGGCGTGGAGGCGTGCTGGAGCCACAGCAGGCGGTCGGCGGAACGCCTGCCGGTGGGGTGGAAGTAGGTGCCGGTGTCGTTGCCGGACAGGGCGTCGGCGGCGTGCACGGCGCTGGTGAGGACGACGGGGATGCCCGCGGCGGCGGCGATCCTGGCGGCCTCGACCTTGGTGACCATGCCGCCGGTGCCGACGCCCGCCTTTCCGGCGCTGCCGATCTCGACCCCGGCCAGGTCGGCGGGGCCCCGCACCTCGGTGATCCGGGAGGTGCCCGGGCGGCTGGGGTCGCCGTCGTAGACGCCGTCGACGTCGGAGAGCAGGACGAGCAGGTCGGCGCGGACGAGGTGGGCGACGAGGGCGGCGAGGCGGTCGTTGTCGCCGAAGCGGATCTCGTCGGTGGCGACGGTGTCGTTCTCGTTGACGACCGGCAGGGCGCCCATGGCCAGCAGTTTGTCCAGGGTGCGGGATGCGTTGCGGTGGTGGGCGCGGCGGCTGGTGTCGTCGCCGGTCAGCAGGACCTGGCCGACGCGGATGCCGTAGCGGGCGAAGGAGGCGGTGTAGCGGGCCACGAGGAGGCCCTGGCCGACGCTGGCGGCGGCCTGCTGGCGGGCGAGGTCCTTGGGGCGGCGGCGCAGGCCGAGCGGGGCGAGGCCGGCGGCGATGGCACCGGAGGAGACCAGGACGACCTCCTTGCGGCCGGGGCCGCTGCTCTTGGCGAGGACGTCGACGAGGGCGTCCACCCGGTCGGCGTCCAGGCCGCCGGCGGCGGTGGTCAGCGACGAGGAGCCCACCTTGACGACGATCCTGCGGGCCTCGCGCACGGCCTGCCTTGCCCCTGCCACCTTGCTGCCCGTCCCCTCCGTGTTCCGGTGATCCCGTTCGCCGGTGATCCGCCTCGCAATCTACGCGAGCCGGCCGGCCACCGCTCGTTCGTCCAGTACGCGGACGAATGACCGGATCGCACCCTGTGGCGCGACCGAAACGTGACGTGTCTCTCAGGTACCGCTCAACCCGCCTGTGGCCACGGCCGGGTGCGCCGAAGATGGCGCGAAAACGTCCATGAGCGCTCGCATTTGGCCAACGAGACCTCCACAGGTGTTCAACACGCCCTCCAAAGTGCGTATCTTCGCGTGGCGCTCTGTCGTGTCCCTGCTCAACTTCTGCACCAACGGGGGGACATGCGCGCGGCGGGCATCCAGTCTGTCCGGCGGCATCCCGCCGTCTTCGCGCAGCCGTCGGGCACCGATACGAAGGACAGCTTTGGACACCACCTACTGGAGCAGACGACGCGTTCTCGGCACCCTCGCGGCCACCGCGGCCGTCGCCACCACCTCCAGCCTCGTCCTGAACCCCGTAGCCGCCTGGGCCGCCGACACACCTCCGGCCGGCGACGACGGCGATCCGCTCGAACTGCCCGACACCGACCGGGCGAAGACCGTGAAGGCGTGGCTGCTGGGCGGCCCTGCCGTGCGCGCCGCCGCGGAGCTGGCGCTGACCGGCACCGACGCCGACATCCAGACCTTCCTGACCGGCGAACTCCCGGCGGCCACGGCTGAGGACAACCGTGTCGCCATCCTGACCTCCCTGGCCGCCGGCGGCACGGGCACCCGGCGCGCCGCCGCGGCCGCGCTCGACGGGGGCGACGCCGCCATCGCCGACTACCTCGGCACCGGCTTCAAGACGGCGATCGTGGAGGACCTGCGCGTCGCCACCAGCACGGTGATGGCAACCGGCGACAAGGCCGTGCGCCGTGACGGCGACGCCGCCCTGAACGCGGGCACCCAGGACGCCCTGGAGAACTTCCTCACCGACGGGCAGTACAGCGCCCGCCTGGAGGACATGCGCTTCGAGGTGTCCGCGCTCACCGTGAACGCGGGCCCCGAGGTGCAGAAGTACGCCACCCGGGCGCTGGACGGCACCGCCGACGACATCGAGTGGTTCCTCGACACCGGCCAGCACATCGCCCGCGCCCGGGACCAGGAGTCCGCCAAGATCGAGGAACTGGTCGCGGTCGTCGAGCGCGAGGGCAAGATCGCCGACGCGAAGACGAAGGAGGCCGAGGAGGCCGCCGCCCGCGCCGTCGAGGCCGCCGCCAAGGCCAAGGAGGCCGCCGAGAAGGCCGCGGCCGAGGCCCAGGCCGCGCAGGACGACGTGGTCAAGTCGGGCAAGGCCGCCCGCAAGGCGGCCCAGGCCGCGCAGGGCGCCGCCGACTCCTCGCGCGTCGCCATCCGCGCCTCGCACGCCGCCGTGCAGGCCTCCCGCCGGGCCGCCTACGCCGCCACCGCCGCGAGCCAGGCAGCGGCCACCGCCGGTTCCGCCGCCGCCCGCGCCTACAACGCGGCGATCGCCGCCTCCAAGGACGCCTCCAAGGCGTCCGCCGCCAAGGACGCCGCAGTCGCCGCGCGCAACGCCGCCGCCAAGGCGCGCAGCGCCGCGAAGGCCGCCGACTACGCCGCCACCTCCTCCGCGCAGGCCGCGAGCGCCGGTTCGGCCGCCGCCTCGGCCGCCCGCAACGCCGCCGCCGCCGCGAACGCCTCCGCCACCGCGGCGTCCGCCGCGGGCAAGGCGCAGGCGGAGGCCGCGGAGGCCAAGCGCCAGGCGCAGATCGCCAGCAGCAACGCACAGATCGCCACCAACGCGGCCGGTACGGCGCAGGCGCTGGCGAACACCGCGGCCAGTGCCGCGCGCACCGCTCGGGACGCCGCCAACAGTGCGGCCGACCACGCGGACAAGGCCGCGGACGCCGCCGAGTGGGCCGTCAAGTACGCGGGCCAGGCCGTCGAGTACGCGAAGAAGTCCACCGATTTCGCCAACGAGGCGACCAAGGCCGCCAACACCGCCACCGACGCCGTCAACCAGGCGGTCGCGGTGGAGAAGCAGGCCCGCGACGCCGAGTGGCAGCGGCTGGACGAGGACGTCAAGCAGGCCCTGGAGGAAGCCCGCGACCTCGCGCAGATCGAGGACCGGGAGCGGGCGGAGTACGCCGAGAAGCGCACCCAGGCCTCCCAGGCCGAGCAGGCCACCAAGGACCTCGTCACCCAGGCCGAGACGGCGCTGAAGGCGGGCGACCTCAATCTCGCCGCCACCCTGGGGCGCAAGGCCGCGCTCGCCCACATGGACTCGCGCGGCTCCTGGTCGCGCGAGGCGGCGCGGTTCGCGCTGTCCGGCGCGGACGCCGACGTGCACGGCTGGATCGACACCGACCGGGCGCTCGCGCAGAAGCAGGACGACCGGGAGACCGTCCTGTACCTGGCGCAGATCACCACGCCGGACGTGGCCGACGCCGCGACCAGGGCCCTGGAGAACGACGACCCGGACGCCGGTACCGCCTTCCTCGCCACCGGTGTGGTCGAGGCCGCCGCCACCGACAACCGCGTCGCGGTCTCCCGCGTCCTGGCCGCCGGGCCCGGCAGCGCGGTGACGAAGGCGGCGAACGACGCCCTGAACGCGGGGACCGCCGAGGCCCTGCACCAGTTCCTCAGCGTCGCCTACGAGGCGGCGCAGCGCGAGGACGACGCGGTCGCCACCGCGGCCCTCATCGACAAGGGCGGCCCGTACACCAAGGCGCACGCCCAGGCCGCGATGGAGGGGCCGACGTGGATGCGTCGCAACTTCATCGCCTCGGTGCAGTACAAGACGGCGCAGCTCGACTACGACTCGGCCGCGCACATCGCCGCCGTGCAGGGCGCGATCGCCGCCGCCGCGAAGATCGCGAACAAGGCGCAGGAGGACGCCGCCCGGGCGCAGGAGGCGGCGGCCAAGGCCCGTAACGCCGCCACCGAGGCGCTCCAGTGGGCGGACAAGGCGAAGAAGGCCGCCGACCAGGCCGCCGCGTCCGCGCAGCAGGCGGACGCGAACGCGGACGCCGCCGAGCAGTCGGCCAAGGACGCCCAGGCCTCCGCCGACCGGGCGAAGGCCGCGGCGGCCACCGCCCGCACGGCCGCACGTTCGGCGAACTACTCCGCCAACCGCGCGGTGGACGCCGCACAGCGTGCGGTGGCGTCGGCGAACTCGGCGCAGGCGTCGGCGAACTCGGCCCGCGCCTCGGCCGTCCAGGCGGGCAAGGACGCGCAGACCGCCGCGGCGGCGGCGAGCCAGGCCCACCAGATCGCCGCGGCCAAGCGCAAGGCGGAGATCGCGGCGGCGGCCAAGGCGGCGGCCGAGCAGGCCCGCAAGGCCAAGGAGGCCGGCCAGAACCCGGCCGACACGTCCGACAACGACGACGTCAAGGGCGGCCTGCCCTGGTGGAAGAAGGACGCCCGGTGGCTGGCGAACGCCACGAACTGGGCCAGCATCGGCACCGGCTTCGCCTCGGTGGGCATCGGCCTGGTCGGCCTCGGGGTGGGTGTCTTCTTCCCGCCGGCCGGAGTGGCCCTCGAAGGCATCGCGGCCGGATTCGGATATGCCTCGCTCGCCTTCACGGGACTGAACGTCCTGTTCACCGGAATCGGCTACGGCTGGACGAGCAGCGAGTTCCAGTCCTCCCTCGGGAGTGCCGCCCTGAGTCTGATCACGTTCGGTCAGTCCAAGTGGATCGGCGCGCTCGGCGGGGCGAAGGTCGCCACCAAGCTCACGCAGGCGGGGCACGACCTCATCTCGCCGGTCACCGGCCTGCTCGGGTCGCTGTTCTGACAGGGCCGTCGTAAAAGTATCCGGGAAGGGCCGGCGTGCGGTGTTTCCGCCGCCGGCCCTTGCGGAATTCCCGAAAGACCGACCGCGCTTGCGCTGCTTTCCCTGGAATGTCCGTCGATCGGTTATCGTGAGGGTGATTTCCGGCGTTCTCGCGGACCGTCCGAGAAACATCGCCCTCCTGTGATTCACCTCACAAAGAGACTCCCGCTTTACGCCCCATTTAGGTACTTTGCGAAGTGGACAAGGGTTCACCGCAGAGGGTTTTATAGCCAAGTTCGAGCAGTTTCCCGGTAGTCGGACACAAGTCCGGTCGAAGCCCCACGCCGAATGAACGGCAGGGCGGCACGGCCGCCGTTCGTTCGACTGCCGGGAGTGGGGGCACTGCACGTCACTTCCGGCTGCCTTCACAGCGCTGTATGAAAAGCGCTCCGGTCCATTCCGTCCGGAGCCGACCAGTGAGGACTGTGATGAAGGCACGTGCCGTAATGGCGAAGCCGTACCAGAGAAGGATCGCCGGCACCGTTCTGGCTGCCGCGGCCGCGGGTGCCCTGGCGTTCACGACGCTGACGGGCGGCGCCTCCGCGAAGGGCGACAAGGCCGACGCGGTCACCTCCGTCGCCGGCGAGGCCCCCGGCTACGCCGTGGAGGACTTCAACTACCCGGGCGCCGACAAGATCCTCGCCGAGAAGAACATCGTCCTCAAGCGCGGCGACGGCCACATCACGCTCGCCGACTGCGCGAGCGGCACCGGCTTCCTGGAGGTCTGGGCCCGCAGCAAGGACAAGATCTGCTTCCAGGTCACCGGGAACACCGGCTGGCTGACGCTGGAGATCCCCTCCGTCTACGCCGTCCGCGGCAACGACTACGCGGCCCAGGTGGACATGACCGTCGACTCGGAGCAGAAGAGCTTCGACGTCGCCAAGAACACCTGGACCGCGGTCGGCGAGAGCGCGGACCCGCAGGGCCGGGAGCACATGCTCGTGGAGATCCGCACCTCCAAGTAGCCGCGCCCGGCACCGTTCGCCAGCCGATCCGCCGGCCGCTTCGGTCCCGCGGACCTCACGTTCAAGGAATCACCACATGCCACCCACCAGACACGTGCGTCTCGCCGCACTCGCCACCGCGGTCATCGCGGGCCCGCTGGCGTTCTGCGCCGCGCCCGCGTCCGCCGTCACCGGCACGCCGGTCGCCGACGCCTCCTTCGCCTACACGGCGCAGGTCATCGTCGGCGACCACGACCACGGCTGCTCCGGCGTCCTGGTCGACACCGAATGGCTGCTCACCGCGGCCAGCTGCTTCGCCGACAACCCCGCGAGCGACCTCACCGTGCCCGCCGGCAAGCCGAAGTCGAAGACGACCGCGACGATCGGCCGCGCCGACCTGAGCGGCACCGACGGAGCCGTGCGCGAGGTCGTCGAGCTGGTGCCCCGCGCCGACCGCGACGTGGTCCTGGCCCGGCTGAACCGCCCGGTCACCAACGTCGCCCCCGTGGCCCTGGCCACCACCGCGCCCGCCGCCGGCGAGGAGCTGAAGTTCGCCGGCTACGGGCGCAACAAGACCGAGTGGGCGCCCCTGAAGCTGCACACCGGCACGCTGGGCGTGGACGCCGCCGACGCCACCACGGCCACCGTCACCGGCAAGGACGCCGCCGCCTGCATGGGCGACTCCGGCGGTCCGGTGGTGCGGTCGGCGGGCGGCACGCCCCAGCTGGTCGCCCTCAACAGCCGCTCCTACCAGGGCGGTTGCTTCGGCATCGACCCGGCCGAGACCCGCACCGGTGGCATCACCACGCGGGTCGACGACCTCGCCTCCTGGGTGAACTCCAAGACCGGTTCCGCGCGCATCACCGACTTCAACTGCGACGGCGTCGAGGACGTCGCCATCGCCGACCCGAAGGCGGCCGTGGCCGGCAAGGACGGCGCCGGCGTCGTCCGCATCGTCTACGGCGGCGGCAAGGGCACCGCCGAGATCAACCAGGACCTCGACTGGGTGCCGGGCGGCTCCGAGGCGGGCGACTGGTTCGGCGAGGCCATGGACACCGTCGACTACAACGAGGACGGCTGCACCGACCTCGTCGTCGGCACCCCCTCCGAGGACCTCGGCACCGCCGCCGACGCGGGCATGGCCGACATCCTGTACGGCGCCCCGGGCGGCATCGGCACCGGTTCCCTCAAGGACACCCACTTCGAGCAGGGCTCGGGCACCGGCTCCTTCAAGTCCTCCACCGCGGAGGCCGGGGACCGCACCGGCCAGGCCATCGCGGCCGGCGTCACCGCCGCCGGCGAGCCGTTCGTCGTAATCGGCTCCCCGGGCGAGGCCATCGGCTCGGTCGCCAAGGCGGGCATGGCCTTCTACGTGCACGGCGACACCAACATCGCCATCAGCCAGGACAGCACCGGCGTGCCCGGCGCCGTGGAGGCGAACGACGGCTTCGGCGGCGCGGTCGCGGCCGACGCCAACCACATCGTCATCGCCGCGCCGAACGAGACCATCGGCACCGACGCGGACGCCGGCAACCTGGCGGTCTTCTCGCACCAGCTGAACTCCGAGAAGCGGCCCACCCCGCTGTTCGGCCTCGACCAGGACCTGGACGCCGTCTCCGGCGGCGCCGAGGCCGGTGACCTGTTCGGCAAGTCCGTGGCCATGGTGCCCTACCGCCCGTCGGGGGCGGCCAGTGCCAACGAGTCGATCCTCGTGGTCGGCGTACCGGGCGAGGACCTGTCCGTCGACGGCGTCAACAAGACCGACGCCGGTATGGTGCAGACCTTCCGCATCGGCGCTGACGGCAAGTACACCCAGCTCAACTCGTACCTGTCCGGCACCGGTACGGACACCGTGCCCGGCACCTCCGAGGCCGGTGACCGCTTCGGCACGGCCGTGGCCGCCGTGAACACCGCCCCGCGCGCGGTGAGCACCACGGCGACGATGAAGCTGGCCGTCGGCATCACCGACGAGGCCATCGGCACCACCGCGAAGGCCGGTGCCATCACCACCTTCTCGCTGATCGGCTCGCCCGGCGCCAACAACCGCTGGATCGAGGCCGGCACCTCCGGCATCCCGGGTCCGGCCGGTGCCGACCAGCACCTCGGCCAGAGCATCCACTACAGCGGCACCAAGCTGTACCTGGGCATGCCCTACGGTCCGGGCAGCTACGGCACGGTCTACGCCCTGCCGCTGTCCAACGTGACCGCGGGCGGCTCCAACGCGGCGATCACCACGTACCAGCCCGGCAAGGACGGCCTGCCGGCGGCCGGCGGCCGCTTCGGCTACGTGGTCCGCTAGGACCCGCCGGACTCGACGGAAAAGGGGGCTTCCCCGGCACTCGGTGCCGGGGCTG
>NZ_JBHJUW010000016.1:38262-95411 GCF_042268205.1 Streptomyces sp. NPDC056160 | reverse complement strand
GTTGATAGGCCGGATCTGGAAGCACGGTAACGTGTGGAGGTGACCGGTACTAATAGGCCGAGGGCTTGTCCTCAGTTGCTCGCGTCCACTGTGTTGGTTCTGAAACCACGAACAACCCCATGTGCCACACATGGTGCGGTTGACAGTTTCATAGTGTTTCGGTGGTCATAGCGTGAGGGAAACGCCCGGTTACATTCCGAACCCGGAAGCTAAGCCTTACAGCGCCGATGGTACTGCAGGGGGGACCCTGTGGGAGAGTAGGACACCGCCGAACAAATTTTAGGGAAAACCCCGCACCTCATGGTGCGGGGTTTTCTGCGTTTTCAGCGCGGTCCGGGCGGCCGGTTTCCGGCGCCCGGTGTCAGAGCCGGCCGGTCGCCTTCAGAGCGAGATAGGCATCGGCCAGTGCCGGTGCCAGGTCGTCCGGGATGGCGTCGACGACCGTGACGCCCTGTCGGCGGAGTTGTTCAGCGACGCGGTGGCGTTCTCCTTGGGAATGCGCCGCAGCCGCGGCCTCGTAGACCGCTTCCGCGGTACCGCGGGCGGCGGCCATGCGGGCCACGTACGGATCCGCCACCGAAGCGACGAGCACCGTGTGCCGTCGGGTGAGCTGGGGGAGGACGGGGAGCAGGCCCTCCTCCACAGGAGCCGCGTCCAGGCTGGTGAGCAGGACGATCAGGGAACGGCGAGGCGCTGTGCGGAGGGCTGTTGCCACCAGTCCTCGGGCGTCCGTCTCGACGAGTTCCGGTTCCAGCGTCGCCATGGCGTTGACCAGGGACGGCAGGAGGTGGCCTGCGGCTCGGCCGTGTACGAGAGTGCGTACCCGGCGGTCGTAGGCGAGCAGGTCGACACGGTCGCCCGCGCGGGATGCCAGGGCAGCCAGGAGCAGGGCGCCATCCAGCGCGGCGTCCAGGCGGGGGGCGTCCCCCACCCGCCCGGCGGAGGTGCGGCCCGTGTCGAGGACCAGCAGGATGTGCCGGTCGCGCTCGGGGCGCCAGGTGCGTACGGCGACCGTGGACTGGCGGGCCGTTGCGCGCCAGTCGATGGAACGGGTGTCGTCCCCGGGCACGTACTCGCGCAGGCTGTCGAATTCAGTGCCCTCGCCGCGGGTGAGGACGCTGGTGCGGCCGTCCAGCTCCCGCAGCCGCGCCAGTTTCGCGGGCAGGTGCTTGCGGCTGGTGAACGGCGGCAGGACGCGGACCGTCCAGGGCACCTTGTGCGTGCCCTGGCGGGAGAAGAGACCCAGGGGGCCGTAGGAGCGGATCGTGATGCGGTCGGCCTGGCGGTCGCCGCGCCGGGTGGGGCGGAGCCGGGTCGTGACGCGACGGCGTTCGCCCGGCGGCACCGTCAGCCGGTGGCGGGATGCTGTTGTCTCCGCGCCGGGCTGCCAGCTGCTGGGCGGCCAGGCGTCGCGGATCCGGGCGCGCAGGGGTCGACCGGACGGGTTGGTGACGGTGAGGGTGACGTCGGCGGTTTCGTT
The DNA here is from genome assembly GCF_042268205.1 of Streptomyces sp. NPDC056160. Lineage (NCBI taxonomy): Bacteria > Bacillati > Actinomycetota > Actinomycetes > Kitasatosporales > Streptomycetaceae > Streptomyces > Streptomyces sp. NPDC056160. The sequence goes on along the minus strand of NZ_JBHJUW010000016.1, from coordinate 93,931 downwards.
CAGGCGTACGGAGGTGTCGCCGGTGCGGGTCAGGCCGAGTCGGCGAACCGGTGCGGCGAGGGCGTAGTCGCAGGCGCAGGCGACGGCCAGAGGGGCGTTGACGGCGAGGATGCCCGACCAGCCCGGGTCCCAGATGCCGACGGGCAGGGAGCCGAGGGCTGCGAGGAGGGCGGCGCGTCCGGTCAGAGCCATCAGCGGGGGACCGGGACGTGGGTGAGGACCGCCGTGATCACCGAGTCGGCGGTGACGCCTTCCATCTCGGCCTCCGGGCGCAGTTGTACGCGGTGGCGCAGAGTGGGCAGGGCGAGGGCTTTGACGTCGTCGGGGATGACGTAGTCGCGGCCGGTGAGCCAGGCCCAGGCGCGGGCCGTCGACAGCAGGGCCGTCGCACCGCGGGGCGAGACGCCCAGGGTGAGGGAGGGGGACTCCCGGGTGGCGCGGCAGATGTCGACGACGTAGGCGGCGATCTCGGGGGAGACGGTGGTCTTGGCGATGGCCGCGCGGGCCGCGTCGAGGTCGGCGGGGCCCGCGACGGGGCGTACGCCGGCGGCGCGCAGGTCGCGCGGGTCGAAGCCGGCGGCGTGCCGGGTGAGGACGTCGATCTCGTCCTGCCGCGAAGGCAGGGGAATGGTCAGTTTGAGGAGGAAGCGGTCGAGCTGTGCCTCGGGCAGGGGGTAGGTGCCTTCGTACTCGACCGGGTTCTGGGTGGCGATGACGAGGAAGGGGTCGGGGAGCGGGCGGGGGGTGCCGTCGACGGTGACCTGGCGCTCCTCCATCGCTTCGAGGAGGGACGACTGGGTCTTCGGCGGGGTGCGGTTGATCTCGTCGGCGAGGACGAGGTTGGTGAAGACCGGGCCGGGCTGGAAGGAGAACTGTGTGGTGCGGGCGTCGTAGACGAGGGAGCCGGTGACGTCGCTGGGCATGAGGTCGGGGGTGAACTGGACGCGTTTGGTGTCGAGTTCCAGGGCGGCTGCGAGGGTGCGGACGAGAAGGGTCTTGGCGACTCCGGGGACGCCTTCGAGCAGCACGTGGCCGCGGCAGAGCAGGGCGACGACGAGGCCGGTCACGGCGGGGTCCTGGCCGACCACGGCCTTGGCGATCTCGGCGCGCAGCGCTTCGAGGGAGGACCGGGCGGCGGTCGCGTCCCCGGTGTGCCCGGCGTTGTCAGTGGGCGGGTCCATCATGGACGGCGTACCTCTCTTTCGAGGGCGTCGAGTCGGTCGGCGAGGGAGACGAGGGCCGCGTCGTCGCCGGGCGGCGGGCCGAAGAGGAGGTCGTGCAGGGGCTGTCCGTCGCCGTGGAGGCGGTCGGACAGGGCGGGGAGAAGGGTCTCGGGCGAGTGCGCCTGGGTGGCGGGGATGCCGACGAGGGGGGCGATGCGAGTGCGGGTGGCGGAGCGGAGAGCGGCGGCGGCGCGGTCGCGGGCGTCGACCTTGGCGTAGAGGCGGGCGCGGCCTTCGGTGGTCTCGGAGGCGCGGATCGCGACGGGGAGTTTCTCGGGCACGAGGGGGCCGAACCGGCGTGCCCGCCACAGGGCGGCCAGGGCGGCGGCGATGAAGAGCTGGAGGGTGCCCCAGAGCCAGCCGGAGGGGAGCAGGTCGAAGAAGCTGCGCCGGCCTGTGCTGGAGGCCGAGTCGTCGGTGAGTGAGGGGAGGTACCAGACCAGATGGTGGCGGGAGCCGAGGAGTTGGAGGGCGAGCGAGGCGTTGCCCTGCTGGTCGAGGCGGTTGTTGTAGAGGATGTCGGGCGCGCCGAGGAGGACGGTGTCGCCGCCGGCGGCCTGCGGGATGCGCAGGAGGGTGGGCAGGCCGTCGCTGGGGTAGCAGGCGTCGGCTGTGCGCAGGGGGGTGGTGTAGCGGATGCCGTCGCCCAGTTCGGCGGTGCCGGCGCGGCGGGCGGCGGGCAGCGGACAGCCGGGTTCGAGTGCGGTGTCGAATCCGGGTGCGGGGTCGGCGGTGACGCCGGGGGCCAGGCGGTCGAGGGACGCGGTGCCGGCCGCGACGAGGACCGTGCGTGTGCCGGAGAGGGCGAGTGCGGTGTGCAGCCGGGTCTGCTGGTCGTGGGTCAGCAGGTCGGGGGCGGTGACGAGCAGGGTGGTGTCGGGGCGGGCCGCGGCGCGTGCCTCGTCGAGGCTGGTGACGACGCGTGTGGTCACGTGGTGGTCGGCGAGGAGCGCGGCGACGGCGCGGCTGCCGTAGGGGTCGGTGGAGCGCGGGTCGAGCCGGCCGTGCTGGTCGCCGGAGCGCAGCGCGGCGATGGCGACGGCCGCGGCGAGGAGGAGGACGAGCGCGAGCAGGACGCCGCGCGCGCGGGTCCACGTCCGGCGGGCGGTGGGGGAGGCCGAGGTGGTCGCGCGCGGGGCCGTGGTGGTGGCCTCGGTGGTCATCCGGCGGCTCCCCGGTCTGCTTCCTGCTGGGGGGTGGGGGTGGTGCTCGGGGTGCTGGGGGTGAGCTGGGGCCGGGTGCGTTCCAGGTCGCGGTCGAGTTCGGCGATGCGGTGGTACGCCGGTGCGGTGGCTTGCCGGCCGCCGTACGTGACGTCGTCGAAGTCCCGGGCGGCGGTGTGCAGCCGGTCGCTGTGGGCGGGCAGGGTGCGGCCGGCCTCGGCCGCGGCCTCGTCGGCGGTGCGGCTGGGGCGGGCGTCGAGGAGGGTGCGTTCCTCCAGGGAGCGGACGACGGCGCGCATGCGTTCCTGGACGGCCTGGTTCCAGTGGCCCTGGGTGGCGTGGGCCTCGGCGGCGGCGCGGTGTTCGGCGGCGGTGCGGGGGCGGTCGTCGAACAGGGCGGGCGCGGAGGTGGGCCGGCGGCGCGGGGCGCCGAGGCGCCACCACAGGGCGCCCAGTACGGCGAGGACGGCCAGGATGACGACGACGAGGCCGACGGGTCCGCCGGGGGTGGCGCCGGAGGCCGAGTCGAAGAGTTTGCCGAGCCAGTCCCAGAGGTGGTCGAGGGCGCGTTGCAGCAGGCCGGGTTCGTTCTCGTGGTACATCCGCTTGGACAGTTCGCGGCGGGCGGCCTCGCGCGCGGGGTCTCGTGGGACGGTCACCGGGGGTTCGCCGCCCGTGCCCGAGCCCGACGCGGCCAGGGTGGCGGCGTGCCCGGCGTGGAGGAGGGCGCGCAGGGTTCCTTCGGCGTGGTCCGCCGTGTGCGGCAGCGCGGGCGGCGCTGTGAGAACTCCCCCCGGCAGGCTCACGGCATCAGCTCCCCGAGGCGGGTGTGCCGGAGCCGTGGCCCTGGACGCCCGCGGCGCGAGCCAGTTCGAGGTCGAGGCCCTCGCGGCGGATGCGCTGGTCGATGTAGAGGAGCACGGTGACACCGGCCGTGATCGGGAACTTGATCATGGAGCCGATCACCGACCCCAGCCCCGCGATGATGAGGTACGTCCAGCCGAGGCGGCTGCCGCCCTCCAGGAGACCGGAGATGCCGCCGTCGCTGAACGCGGTGGCGATGAGGCTGAAGGGGATGACGATGATCGCCGAGATGATGTTCACGATGAGCGCGGTCAGCAGCTGGATGCCGAACATCCGCCACCAGGAGCCGCGGACCAGCTTGGCGGAGCGGCCCATCGCCTTCTTGACGCCCTGCTTCTCGAGCATCAGGGCGGGCGAGGCGAGGGAGTAGCGGACCGCCAGCCAGATGGCGACCACACCGGCGCCCAGCGCGCCGAGGACGGCGATCGCGGTGCCCCCGGCAGGGGATCCGGCGGCGGCGATGAGGATGCCGGGGACCGTGCCCACGGCGAAGACGCCGAGGCAGATGACCAGCAGCAGGAGGATCAGGCCGAGCAGCTGGGGGATCTGGGGGCGGGCGTCGCGCCAGGCTTCGCGGATGGTGACGGGCTTGCCGAGCACGGCGCGGCTGGTGACCGTGGTGAGCAGCGCGGTGGCCAGGACGGTGCCGATGATGCCGACGACGAAGAGGATGCCGGAGCCGAGCAGGCCGTCGCCCATGGCGCGCAGCAGTTCCCGCGGGCTGGCGTTGGGGTCGTCGAGTGCGGCGTTGTCGACGATGTCGTTCAGGGCCAGGCGCTGCACGAGGATGACGGCGATCTGGGTGACGACGGCGATGACCAGGGAGATGCCGAGCGCGGTGCGCCAGTGGGTGCGCATCGTGGAGACCGCGCCGTCGAGGATCTCGCCCAGTCCGAGCGGGCGCAGCGGGATCACTCCGGGCTTGGCGGCGGGCGGGGGGCCGCCCCAGCCGGCTCCCCAGGCGCCGTAGCCGCCGGGACCGTATCCGCCGGGACCGTATCCGCCGGGACCGCCGTAGCCCCCGGGGCCTCCGTGTCCGCCTCCGTATCCGCCTCCGGGACCGCCGTAGCCGCCGTAGCCTCCGCCGGCGGGCGGCGGGGTGCCCCAGCCGGGGCCGGGGGGAGGCGGCGGGGTCGCCTGGCCCGGGCCAGGCGCCGGGGCGGCCGGGGGCCCGGTGGGCGCGGACCACTGGCCGGCCGGTGGCTGCTCCTTGGACCACTTCACGCCGGGGCCCTGCGGCTGTGCGCCCGGCTGGTCCGCGGGTTGCGCGGGCTGGGCGGGCGGCGCGGTGTCGGGGCGGCCTGCGGCGTCGGCAGGGCCGGACGCGCCGGGCTCCTGCCCGTCGGACGGGGCGGATCCGGGCGAGGCCCAGCCCGGAGTGTCGTTCATCGTCGCTCCTTCACGGTGCCCGTCCGCGGTCGCGGCGGCAGGTTTGGCTGCCATCGTGCCATGGGGTGGTGTTCGGGTGACCTGCCGCGGTGGGGGCTGCGCGCCTTCCATTGTCCGAGGGATACGGGGAACACTGACGGCATGGCTGATCAGTACGCGCAGACCCGCGAGGACAACCGGCCGCCGGGGATTCCCGCCCTCCGCTGGGAGGAGCCTCCCGAGGGGCCCGTCCTGGTGCTCCTCGATCAGACGAGGCTGCCCGCCGAGGAGGTCGAGCTGGTGTGCACGGACGCGCCCGCGCTGGTGGAGGCGATCCGGTCGCTGGCCGTGCGCGGGGCGCCGTTGCTCGGCATCGCCGGGGCGTACGGTGTCGCGCTCGCCGCCGCGCGCGGTTTCGACGTGGACGACGCCGCCGACGCCCTGGCGGGGGCGCGGCCCACCGCGGTGAACCTCTCCGTGGGCGTGCACCGGGCGCGGTGCGCCTATCACACGGCGCTGGCCGAGACCGGCGACCCGCTGCTGGCCGCTCCGGCGGCGCTGGCGGCGGCGCAGCGGCTGCACCGGGAGGACGCGCGGGCCAGTGCGCGGATGGCCGAGCACGGGCTGGCGCTGCTGGACGAGCTGCTGCCCGGTGGCGGGCACCGGGTGCTCACGCACTGCAACACCGGGTCGCTGGTGTCGGGCGGGGAGGGGACGGCGTTCGCGGTGGCGCTGGCGGCGCACCGGGCGGGCCGGCTGCGCAGGCTGTGGGTGGACGAGACCCGGCCGTTGTTGCAGGGGGCGCGTCTGACGGCGTACGAGGCGGCGCGCAACGACCTGGCGTACACGCTGCTCACCGACAGCGCGGCCGGGTCGCTGTTCGCGGCGGGGGAGGTGGACGCGGTACTGATCGGTGCGGACCGGATCGCGGCGGACGGGTCGGTGGCGAACAAGGTGGGCAGTTATCCGCTCGCGGTGCTCGCCCGCTACCACCACGTGCCGTTCATCGTGGTCGCGCCGGTGACGACGGTGGACGAGAAGACGGCGGACGCGGCGTCCATCGAGGTCGAGCAGCGGCCGGGGTACGAGGTGACGGAGCTGATCGCCCCGCAGGTCCCGGTGACGGGGGCCGGCGGGGGCATTCCGGTGGCGCCGCTGGGCACGCAGGCCTACAACCCGGCGTTCGACGTGACCCCGCCGGAGCTGGTGACCGCGATCGTCACCGAGCAGGGCACGGTGTCGCCGGTGACCGCGGAGGGGCTGGCCGAGCTGTGTGCGCGGGCGCGGCAGGCGGCGGCGGGGTAGGCGCCGGGGCGCCGGCATCGTGCCCGTTCCCGGGCGAGGGCAGACAGTGACGGCTCCGTACGACTATCGTCACAGGCCAGTGAGCTGTCTCACCTGGATCTTCGCCACCGTTACAAGAATGGGATGATGTCGTTCATGAAGGGACGAGTCCTTGTCGTCGACGACGACACCGCACTGGCCGAGATGCTCGGAATCGTGCTGCGTGGCGAGGGTTTCGAGCCGTCTTTCGTAGCCGACGGCGACAAGGCGCTGGCCGCTTTCCGGGAGACCAAGCCCGATCTGGTGCTGCTCGACCTGATGCTGCCCGGCCGGGACGGCATCGAGGTCTGCCGCCTGATCCGGGCCGAGTCCGGCGTGCCGATCGTGATGCTGACCGCCAAGAGCGACACCGTGGATGTCGTCGTGGGCCTGGAGTCGGGGGCCGACGACTACATCGTCAAGCCGTTCAAGCCGAAGGAACTGGTCGCCCGGATCCGGGCGCGGCTGCGCAGGTCGGAGGAGCCCGCCCCGGAGCAGCTCGCCATCGGTGACCTGGTCATCGACGTGGCCGGGCACTCGGTGAAGCGGGACGGGCAGTCGATCGCGCTGACGCCGCTGGAGTTCGACCTGCTGGTCGCGCTCGCCCGCAAGCCGTGGCAGGTGTTCACGCGCGAGGTGCTGCTGGAGCAGGTGTGGGGCTACCGCCACGCGGCGGACACCCGCCTGGTGAACGTGCACGTCCAGCGGCTGCGCTCCAAGGTCGAGAAGGACCCGGAGAAGCCGGAGATCGTGGTGACCGTCCGCGGGGTCGGCTACAAGGCCGGACCCAGCTGACATGTCCGGGGACAGCGCCGCTTCGGCGCCCGGGCGCACCGGGTCCCGCGTGAAGCGGCCTGTCGGCCGGAAGAGCGCGGGTTCCCGTTGGGGGCGCCTCCTGGAGGGCGGGCTGCTGCACGGCGGCGTGCAGGGCAGTCCGGTCCTGCGTCTGCTGCTGCGCTGGGTGCGCCGGCCGCTGCTGCCCGTCATGCGGCTGTGGCGGCGCAACATCCAGCTCAAGGTCGTCGCCACCACGCTGCTGATGTCGCTGGGCGTCGTTCTGCTGCTGGGTTTCGTCGTCATCGGGCAGGTGCGCAACGGGCTGCTGGACGCCAAGGTCAAGGCGTCGCAGAGCCAGGCGACCGGCGGGTTCGCGGTGGCCAAGCAGCGGGCCGACGAGGCGGCGAGCGGCACCGGCGACGACGCGACGGGCACCCCCGCGGACGGGCACTCCTCGCAGAACGTCATCTCGTGGATGAGTGAGCTGGTGTCGTCGCTCTCCAGCGGCGGTCAGGGAGCCTTCGACGTGGTCACGCTCCCGGCGGGCGAGGACAGCGCCGGGGGGCGCGGGCCGCGCGCCTCCGGCCAGGTGGATCCGACCGTGAGTGTCCCCGAGGACCTGCGGGCCCGGATCAACGGCAGCATGACCGCCGCGCAGAGCTACACACGCATCGTCTACAAGGACACCGACAAGCAGCCCCAGCCCGCCCTTGTCATCGGCAAGCAGGTCAACGACCCCAACGGGCACCCGTACCAGCTGTACTACCTCTTCCCGCTCACCCAGGAGGAGAAGTCGCTCAGCCTGGTGAAGGGGACCCTGGCCACGGCCGGTCTCTTCGTCGTCGTCCTGCTCGGGGCGATCGCCTGGCTCGTGGTGCGCCAGGTGGTCACGCCGGTGCGGATGGCCGCGGGGATCGCCGAGCGGCTGTCGGCGGGGCGGCTGCAGGAGCGGATGAAGGTCACCGGCGAGGACGACATCGCGCGTCTGGGCGAGGCCTTCAACAAGATGGCGCAGAACCTCCAGCTGAAGATCAACCAGCTGGAGGACCTGTCGCGGATGCAGCGCCGGTTCGTCTCCGACGTCTCGCACGAGCTGCGTACGCCGCTGACGACCGTGCGGATGGCCGCCGACGTCATCCACGAGGCGCGCGAGGACTTCGACCCGGTCACGGCGCGGTCGGCGGAGCTGCTTCTCGATCAGGTGGACCGGTTCGAGTCGCTCCTGTCCGACCTGCTGGAGATCAGCCGTTTCGACGCGGGCGCGGCGGCGCTGGAGGCCGAGCCGGTCGACCTGCGCGAGGTGGTGCGGCGGGTGGTCAGCGGTGCCGAACCGCTCGCGGACCGCAAGGGCTCGCGCATACGTGTCGCCGGCGACCAGCAGCCCGTCGTCGCCGAGGTCGACGCCCGGCGCGTGGAGCGGGTCCTGCGCAACCTCGTCGTCAACGCCGTCGAGCACGGCGAGGGACGGGACGTCGTGGTCAGGCTCGCCGCGGCGGGCGGCGCGGTCGCGGTCGCGGTGCGCGACTACGGCGTCGGACTCAAGCCGGGCGAGGCCACCCGCGTCTTCAGCCGCTTCTGGCGGGCCGACCCGGCACGCGCGCGTACCACCGGCGGCACGGGCCTCGGGCTGTCGATCGCCCTGGAGGACGCCCGGCTGCACGGGGGCTGGCTGCAGGCGTGGGGCGAGCCGGGCGGCGGTTCGCAGTTCCGGCTGACGATACCGAGGACAGCGGACGAGCCGCTGCGGGGCTCGCCGATACCCCTGGAGCCCAAGGACTCGCGGCGCAACAGGGGAGTCGACGAGGCCGGTGCGGTGCGCGGCGGCAAGCGGGCCACCGTGCCCGTGCAGGCGGCCGGTGACCGCGGCGCGGCTCAGGGCCGGGACCCGATAGCGGCCCGGCCGACCGCGATGGCCCCCACGGCCGACCCGACGGCGCTGCCCGGCAGTGGCGCGCGCGTGGTGCCCCGGCAGGCCCCGGGCCCGCGGTGGCAGGACACCGCGCCGACCGCCGAGGCCGCCGGTACGGCGGAGGAACGTGCGGGCGGGGTCGCGGCCCCGGAGGACGCCGGGGCGCAGGGCGCGCAGGAGCAAGGGGAGGCATTTCGTGGGCGCTGACCGCGAGGGGGGCGCGCGGCGTCGGCCGATGCGCGCGGTGGCGTGCGCCGCCTGGGGGATCCTTCTGCTGGCCGGGTGCGCCTCGATGCCCGACAGCGGGGACCTGCGGGATGTGGAGTCCACTCCGCGTCAGGACACCGAGGTACGGGTGTTCGCCATGCCGCCCCGGGAGAACGCCCCGCCGGCGGAGATCGTGCAGGGTTTCCTGGAGGCGCTGACGAGTGACGACCCGCAGTACGCGACGGCCCGGCAGTACCTGACGACGGCGGCCTCGCGGAAGTGGCGGCCGGAGTCGTCGACGACCGTGCTCGCCGACGGGTGGGACATCGAGGCCGACCGCGCCACGGCGCACGAGGACAGCGGTGACTACGCGTTCACGCTCACCGGCAGCAAGGTGGCCCGGGTGGACGCGCAGCAGTCGTACATGCCGCTCGACGGCCGCTACAGCCAGTCCGTGCACCTCACGCGCGACCGGAAGTCCGGGCAGTGGCGCATCGACACGCCGCCGCAGGGCGTCCTGATGGGCCGGTCGGACTTCCAGCGCAACTACCTGCCCGTCAACAAGTACTACTTCGCATCGAACGCGCCGGCCGGGACCGGAAGGCCGGCGACGGCGGTCGCCGATCCCGTGTACGTACGCCAGCGGGTGGACGCGATGACGCACGTGGTCCGCTCGGTGCTCAGCGGGCCGACGCGGTGGCTGGACCGGGTGGTCAGGTCGAGCTTCCCGACCGGGACGGCGCTGCGCAAGGACGTCACCGGGCTGTCGCCCGACGACCAGAACAGGCTGACGGTGCCGCTGAACCTGAAGGCGTCGGCCGTCGACGACCAGAGGTGCTGGGACATGGCGGCCCAGGTGCTGTTCACGGTGCAGAACCTGACGCCGACGGTCGAGACGGTGGCGCTCCAGGGCAGTGACGGGAACACGCTGTGCACGCTCGGCGCGGACCGGGCCCGGACCGTCGCCACGCGGGGGCCGGTGAAGCGGCCCGAGTACCTGTACTTCCTGGACGACAAGCGCAGGCTGGTGCGGATCCTCGGCGGCAGCGCCGGGACGAGTGTGGAACCGGTGCCGGGTGGCCTGGGCGAGGGCGCGCAGAGGCTCAGCTCGGCGGCTGTGTCATGGGACGAGCGCACCGCGGCGGGCGTCGGCAACGACCGGAAGGACCTGTTCGTGGCGTCGCTGTCGCAAGGTGGCGCGCTCGGCGACGCGGTGCTGCGCAGCAACGGCAAGACCGAGGACGACCGGCTGACGCCGCCCAGCTGGGACGCCCACGGCGACCTGTGGGTGGCCGACCGCGATCCGGCCCGGCCGCGGCTGATGGTGCTGGAACACGGCACGGGCGAACCGATCGAGGTGGCGGTTCCCGGCGTGGACGGACGTGTCGACGCGGTGCGGGTGGCCGCCGACGGTGTGCGCGTCGCGCTGCTTGTGCAGCACAAGGACGGCACCAAGTCCCTGCTCATCGGGCGCATCGAGCGGGACGGCAGGAGCGGCGAGCGGCCGGCGGTGTCGGTGCTCGGACTGCGTTCGGCGGCGCCCGACATGGAGGACGTCACCGCCATGTCGTGGGCGGGGGACAGCCGGCTCGTGGTGGCCGGGCGGGAGCAGGGGGGCGTGCAGACGATGCGGTACGCCCAGGTCGACGGTTCCACGCCGGACATCCCGGCGCCCGCCGCGCTCACGGGGGTGAAGTCGATCGCCGCCTCCGAGGACGAGCGGCTGCCGCTGGTGGCGTACTCGGCGGCCGACGGGCTCGTGCGGATGTCGTCCGTGGCGCAGTGGCAGAAGGTGGTCAAGGAAGGGGCGGCGCCCGTCTATCCGGGGTGAGCGGGGCTCGGTGCCGGGACGGGCGGGTCGGGTGCCCGGGGCGCGGTAGCGGTAGCCCGTGGGCGTGCGGCTCGGTGCCCGGGCCGGGGGATTGCCGTCCGGGGCGGCGCAGGGTTTGTGTCCCGGCTTCCCCTGCCTCGGGTCCCTCTCCCCTCGTGTCCTGTTTTTCTGTCCTTCCCTCGTGCGGGTGAAGCTCTGATCGTCGTGGGCGGAGTTGTCCACAGGGCGGCGCGGTCCGTTGTCCACAGGGGTGGCGGGGCCGGTGCGGGGTGGGCACAGTGGAGTCATGCGCGGGTGGTGGCAGGACCTCACCGACCTGGTACTGCCGGCCGAGTGCGGAGGCTGCGGCAGGCCGCGCACGGTGCTCTGCTCCCGGTGCCGTGCCGTCCTCGGCGGGGCCGCGCCGCGCCGGGTGCGTCCGGTGCCGGAGCCGCCCGGCCTGCCGGCCGTGCACGCGGCGGCTCCGTACGCGGACGAGGTCAGGGCGGCCCTCCTCGCCCACAAGGAGCGCGGCGCGCTGGCCCTCGCGGGTCCGCTGGGCACGGCTCTGGCGGGCGCCGTGCGGGCGGGGGTGCGGGCGGCGACCGGGACACGGGCGGCGGCCGGGGGTTCCGCCGGGCCGGTGCTGCTGGTGCCGGTGCCGTCGGCGCGCGGTGCCGTGCGGGCCAGGGGGCACGATCCGGTCCGGCGGATCGCGCTCGCAGCGGCCGGTGAGCTGCGCCGGTCGGGGGTGCCGGCCCGGGCACTGACCGTGCTGCGGCAGCGGCGGGCCGTGGCCGACCAGTCGACGCTGGGCTCCCGGCAGCGGCTGGAGAACCTGACCGGTGCGCTCCAGGTGGCCACGGGCGGGCAGCCGTTGCTGCGGGAGGGGGCCGTCGTGCTGGTCGACGACCTGATGACGACGGGTGCCTCGCTGAAGGAGGCAGCACGTGCCGTGCGGACGGCCGTGTACGCGGCGCGGTCCCGGGAAGGGATGGGGGAACGGAAGCCGGTATCAGGCCGGAAGGAGGGGAACCCGGTGTACAGCACATCGGAATTGGCGGATGCCCGCGGCGCCGGTGACGTGATCTGTGCGGCCGTCGTCGCGGCTTCTCCGGATTCCTTCGAAATAAACCGGAACTGACAGTGGGCGGGGGTCGTTGCAGGTAATGACGGGGATAATTCACCTGGACGGAGGTACGCCGCGGTAGAGGGTGACGGCGTCCCACCGGGCGAGATATGTTCGGGTGGTGAGGGAAAGGCGCAGGCCGTTCCCCTCATATCCGAATGCCGTGCCGCGGGTGTGCGAGTTTTTCGCAATCATCCGTACCGGCAGGGTGGAGATCTCGCCCGCGGGGAAGGGGAGGTGGACGTCACCGAGTCCGAGGTTCCGGACCCGACCGGAACCGGGTGCGAAAGGGAGATGCTCCGCCGAAGCGGAGCGATCCGGGAACGGAGTTCTGCGTGGACATCGTCGTCAAGGGCCGCAAGACAGAGGTGCCCGAGCGGTTCCGCAAGCACGTGGCCGAGAAGCTGAACCTGGAGAAGATCCAGAAGCTCGACGGCAAGGTGATGAGCCTCGACGTCGAGGTGTCCAAGGAGCCCAACCCCAGGCAGGCCGACCGTTGCGACCGAGTGGAGATCACGCTCCGCTCCCGCGGTCCGGTGATCCGGGCGGAGGCAGCGGCCAGCGATCCGTACGCGGCGCTCGACCTCGCCGCGGAGAAGCTGGGGGCCCGGCTGCGCAAGCAGCACGACAAGCGTTTCTCGCGCCGAGGTGCCCGCCGTATCCCGGCGGCGGAGGTCGCCGACCACGTCCCGGGCGCCGCCACGCTGAACGGCAACGGGCTGACCGCCGCGGAGGAAGCGGCGGGTCAGGTGCCCACGAAGAAGGTCGGATCGCTGGAGGTGCAGGGTGACGGTCCCCTCGTCGTCCGCGAGAAGACCCACGTCGCCTCTCCGATGACCCTCGACCAGGCTCTCTACGAGATGGAGCTGGTCGGGCACGACTTCTACCTGTTCGTCGACTCCGAGACCAAGGAACCCAGCGTCGTCTACCGGCGGCACGCCTACGACTACGGCGTGATCCACCTCAGGACGGACACGATGGTGGCCCAGGAGAGCTCCCCCGAGGCGGGCGGCACCCTGGGCGGCTGACGACCCGCCAGGCCCGTCGGCTGAGCCGGTGCCCCTGGAGTGCGCGGGTGCGCCCCCAGGGGCACCGGCGTGCGACCCCTTCGCGCACCGCTTGGTCACCTCGGTGGCTGCCGGACATGGAATCATGGCCGCAACGGCCCAACGGCTGGGCCGTTGCCTCGGGTTGGCCACGGCACCGCATGCCCGGCCACAGCCTCAGGGGGAGGAAAACGATGACGGACAGCTTCGGACCGATGCGGGAGGTGGGCGCCGACCGCGACGTCGTCGGCATGGGCCCGGGCGCGGGCGCCTCCCGCGTGGAGCCGATCAGAGTCCTGGTCGTGGACGACCACGCCCTCTTCCGTCGCGGCCTGGAGATCGTGCTCGCCGCCGAGGAGGACATCCAGGTCGTCGGCGAGGCGGGCGACGGCGCCGAGGCCGTGGACAAGGCCGCCGACCTGCTGCCCGACATCGTGCTGATGGACGTACGGATGCCCCGGCGCGGCGGGATCGAGGCGTGCACCTCGATCAAGGAGGTCGCCCCCAGCGCGAAGATCATCATGCTGACGATCAGCGACGAGGAGGCCGACCTCTACGACGCGATCAAGGCGGGCGCGACCGGTTACCTCCTCAAGGAGATCTCCACGGACGAGGTGTCCACCGCCATCCGCGCGGTGGCCGACGGCCAGTCGCAGATCAGCCCCTCCATGGCGTCGAAGCTGCTCACCGAGTTCAAGTCGATGATCCAGCGCACCGACGAGCGCCGCCTCGTCCCCGCCCCCCGGCTGACCGACCGGGAACTGGAAGTCCTCAAGCTCGTCGCGACGGGGATGAACAACCGGGACATCGCCAAGGAGTTGTTCATCTCCGAGAACACCGTGAAGAACCACGTCCGCAACATCCTGGAGAAGCTGCAGCTGCACTCCAGGATGGAGGCGGTGGTGTACGCAATGCGGGAGAAGATCCTCGAGATCCGCTGAGCGGGCTGAACCGGCTTGTCGGCGGACCGGCTGGAACGCGCTCAGCACAGCGCGGCGGTCAGCACCCGGGTCACCTCCCGGGTGAGGGGCTCGCGCAGGTCCGGAGCGTCGACCCGCTCCACGCGCACCTGCGTGGCGCCCACCCAGCTCGCCGCCTCGACCAGTGCCTGGGCCACCGCGGTGACCGCCTTGGGGCCCTCCAGGGTGACCTGTCTGGCCACCAGCGCGGCCCCCTGCCGGGCCGGGTCCACCCGTCCGACCAGCCGGCCGCCCGCCAGCACCGGCATCGCGAAGTAGCCGTGGATCCGCTTCGGCTTGGGGACGTAGGCCTCCAGGCGGTGGGTGAAGCCGAAGATCCGCTCGGTGCGCGCCCGGTCCCAGATCAGGGAGTCGAAGGGGGACAGCAGTGTGGTGCGGTGGCGTCCGCGCGGGGGCGTCGCCAGGGCCGCCGGGTCCGCCCAGGCCGGTTTGGACCAGCCCTCCACCGTGACCGGGACCAGGCCGGAGTCGTCGATCACCGCTTCGACCTGCTCGTTCTTGAGCCGGTGGTAGTCGGCGATGTCCGCGCGGGTGCCCACGCCGAGGGACTGGCCGGCCAGCCGGACCAGGCGGCGCAGGCACTCGGTGTCGTCGAGTTCGTCGTGCAGCAGGGCCGGGGGGACGGCGCGCTCGGCGAGGTCGTACACCCGCTTCCAGCCGCGGCGCTCGACGCAGACCACCTCCCCGTACATCAGGGCGCGCTCGACGGCGACCTTGGTCCCGGACCAGTCCCACCACTCGCTGGTGCGTTTGGCGCCGCCCAGCTCCGTCGCCGTCAGCGGGCCTTCCTCGGCCAGCTGTTTGATCACCTGGTCGTAGGTGCCGTCGGGGAGCTGGTGGTTCCAGTGCGGGCGGTCGCGGTAGGCGCGGCGGCGGAAGGCGAAGTGGGGCCACTCCTCGATGGGCAGGACGCAGGCGGCGTGCGACCAGTACTCGAAGGCATGCGTGCCGCTCCAGTAGGCCTGCTCGACGCTCTGGCGGTCGACGGGGCCGAGCCGGGCGTAGGGGATGAGTTCGTGCGAGCGGGCGAGGACCGAGATGGTGTCCAGCTGGACCGCGCCGAGGTGGCGCAGGACGCCACGCACGCCGGATTTCCGGTCGGGGGCGCCGAGGAGCCCCTGGGCGCGCAGAGCGATACGGCGGGCTTCGTCCGCCGAGAGATCGACGGTGGGACGCGGGACGGTCGTCATGGTGCGCACGATAGGGGCCGGCACTGACAGCGGGGTCCGACCTGGGCGTTCGCCGGTGGAGCGGCAGGGCCTGGCTATAGCGAGGCCCACCGCATCACCGTGGGCTGCGACCGGAAAGGTTCACCGGCCGGCAAACCTTTCCGGCCGCAGCACTAGGAGGACCGGGCGGGCAGATAGGGCGCCGTCGAGGCCAGTTCCAGGTCCGAGGGGAGCAGGGAGCCCACCCAGCAGTCCCGTCGTACGCCCTTGTTGTCGAGCGCCGAGCGGAGGGTGCCCTCGACGGTGAACCCCGCGCGTTCGGCCACCGCGCGGGAGGCCGTGTTGCCGACCTCGGCCCGCCACTCCAGCCGGTCCACGGCGAGCTGGGTGAAGGCCCAGCGGGCCACGGCACGGGACGCCTCGGTGACGTAGCCGTGGCCGCGGTGCTCCTTGGTGCCCCAGAAGCCGATCTCGGCCTCGCTCGGGGAGCGCCGGGTGATCCCCAGCACGCCCACGAGGTCGTCCGGGGGTTCGGGGAGGAAGAGCCCGAAGGTGAACATCGAGCCGTCGGCCCAGCCGTCGGGCACCATCTGCTCGGTGAAGCCGCGCGCGTGCTCGTACAGATACGGGGAGGGAATCGTGGTCCAGCGCTGGATGTCGGGGTCCTGCGCGGCGGCGTACACGGCGTCGGTGTCCTTCGGGCCGAGGGTGCGCAGGACGAGGCGGCCGGTGGTGAGCGTCACGGGTTCCATCGGCCGATTCTGCTCAAAGACCGCGCGCGACGCCATGGTGTTTCCCCGTGCGTGAGCATGCGGTCACGATTCGCGCAATTCCCGGGGAGAACGCGGCACCATCCGCGCCCCCCGTCCGTTGTCCCCTTTGAAGGCGACGCGAAGCGCAGTGCGAGGAGTGCCCTCGCGGCAGGCACTCCCGGCTGGGCGGGGTCCTCGCATACGATGGCCGTTGCTCAGTCAAGTCAGATGGAACCCCGACCGTCCCAGGCCCGACCGGCAAGGAGACCAACCCCCGTGTCCGTCCTCTCGAAGATCATGCGTGCAGGCGAAGGCAAGATCCTGCGCAAGCTGCACCGCATCGCGGGCCAGGTCAACTCCATCGAAGAGGACTTCGTCGACCTCTCCGACGCCGAGCTGCGGGCCCTCACCGATGAGTACAAGCAGCGGTACGCCGATGGCGAGAGCCTGGACGACCTGCTGCCCGAGGCGTTCGCCACCGTTCGCGAGGCGGCCAAGCGCGTCCTGGGCCAGCGGCACTACGACGTGCAGCTGATGGGTGGCGCCGCCCTGCACATGGGGTACGTCGCCGAGATGAAGACCGGTGAGGGCAAGACGCTCGTCGGCACCCTGCCCGCCTACCTCAACGCGCTCTCCGGAGACGGCGTCCACATCGTCACGGTCAACGACTACCTGGCCGAGCGCGACTCCGAGATGATGGGCCGCGTCCACAAGTTCCTGGGCCTGGACGTCGGCTGCATCCTCGCCAACATGACCCCGGCCCAGCGCCGCGAGCAGTACGGCTGCGACATCACCTACGGCACGAACAACGAGTTCGGGTTCGACTACCTGCGCGACAACATGGCCTGGTCGAAGGACGAACTGGTCCAGCGCGGCCACAACTTCGCCATCGTCGACGAGGTCGACTCCATCCTGGTCGACGAGGCCCGTACGCCGCTGATCATCTCCGGTCCCGCCGACCAGGCCACCAAGTGGTACGGCGACTTCGCCAAGCTGGTCACCCGCCTGAAGAAGGGCGAGGCCGGCAACCCGCTCAAGGGTCTGGAGGAGACCGGCGACTACGACGTCGACGAGAAGAAGCGCACGGTCGCCATCCACGAGGCCGGCGTCTCCAAGGTCGAGGACTGGCTGGGTATCGACAACCTCTACGAGTCGGTGAACACCCCGCTCGTCGGTTACCTGAACAACGCCATCAAGGCGAAGGAACTGTTCAAGAAGGACAAGGACTACGTCGTCATCGACGGCGAGGTCATGATCGTCGACGAGCACACCGGCCGTATCCTCGCCGGCCGCCGCTACAACGAGGGCATGCACCAGGCGATCGAGGCGAAGGAAGGGGTGGACATCAAGGACGAGAACCAGACGCTCGCCACGATCACCCTGCAGAACTTCTTCCGCCTCTACAACAAGCTCTCCGGCATGACCGGTACGGCGATGACCGAGGCCGCCGAGTTCCACCAGATCTACAAGCTCGGCGTGGTCCCGATCCCGACCAACAGGCCGATGGTCCGCATGGACCAGTCGGACCTGATCTACCGCACCGAGATCGCCAAGTTCGAGGCGGTCGTCGACGACATCGCGGAGAAGCACGAGAAGGGCCAGCCGATCCTGGTCGGCACCACCTCGGTCGAGAAGTCCGAGTACCTCTCGCAGCAGCTCAGCAAGCGCGGCATCCAGCACGAGGTGCTCAACGCCAAGCACCACGAGCGCGAGGCGTCGATCGTCGCCCAGGCCGGCCGCAAGGGCGCCGTGACGGTCGCGACGAACATGGCCGGCCGTGGTACGGACATCAAGCTCGGCGGCAACCCCGAGGACCTCGCCGAGGCGGAGCTGCGCCAGCGCGGCCTCGACCCCGAGGAGCACATCGAGGAGTGGGCGGCGGCCCTGCCCACCGCCCTGGAGAAGGCCGAGCAGGCCGTCAAGGCGGAGAAGGACGAGGTCGAGAAGCTCGGCGGCCTCTACGTGCTGGGCACCGAGCGGCACGAGTCGCGCCGGATCGACAACCAGCTGCGCGGCCGCAGCGGCCGTCAGGGCGACCCGGGCGAGTCCCGCTTCTACCTCTCGCTGGGCGACGACCTGATGCGCCTGTTCAAGGCCCAGATGGTCGAGCGCGTGATGTCCATGGCCAACGTCCCGGACGACGTGCCCATCGAGAACAAGATGGTCACCCGCGCGATCGCCTCCGCCCAGTCGCAGGTCGAGCAGCAGAACTTCGAGACCCGTAAGAACGTCCTGAAGTACGACGAGGTCCTCAACCGCCAGCGCGAGGTCATCTACGGCGAGCGCCGCCGCGTCCTGGAGGGCGAGGACCTGCACGAGCAGGTGCAGCACTTCATGGACGACACCATCGACGCCTACGTCCAGGCGGAGACCGCCGAAGGCTTCCCGGAGGACTGGGACCTCGACCGGCTGTGGGGCGCCTTCAAGCAGCTCTACCCGGTGAAGGTCACCGTCGAGGAGCTGGAGGAGGCGGCCGGGGACCGCGCGGGTCTGACGGCCGAGTTCATCGGCGACTCCATCAAGGACGACATCCGCGAGCAGTACGAGGCGCGTGAGACGCAGCTCGGCTCCGAGATCATGCGTGAGCTGGAGCGCCGGGTGGTCCTCTCCGTGCTCGACCGCAAGTGGCGCGAGCACCTCTACGAGATGGACTACCTCCAGGAGGGCATCGGCCTGCGCGCGATGGCGCAGAAGGACCCGCTGGTCGAGTACCAGCGCGAGGGCTTCGACATGTTCTCCGCGATGATGGACGGCATCAAGGAGGAGTCCGTCGGCTACCTGTTCAACCTGGAGGTCCAGGTCGAGCAGCAGGTCGAGGAGGTCCCCGTCGAGGAAGAGGCGCCGTCCCTGGAGAAGGCGCCGCAGGACGCGGTGCCCGCGCAGGCGGGTGCGCGTCCGGAGATCCGCGCGAAGGGCCTGGACGCGCCGCAGCGGCGTGACCTGCACTTCTCGGCGCCGACCGTGGACGGGGAGGGCGGTGTCGTCGAGGGCGAGTTCGCCAGCGACGACGAGCCGGTGCGGTCCGAGTCCGACGGCCTCACGCGCGCGGAGCGCCGCAAGCAGGCGAAGGGCGGCCGCCGCCGCAAGAAGTGACACCGGCTCCGCGTGAGCCGGAGCCGAACGAAGGGCCGGGCGCCGACTGGTGCCCGGCCCTTCGGCATGCCCCGCCCAGGAGTCCCGCCCAGGGGCTCCGTCGAGGCCCCTGGCGAGGGGCAGGGCGGCCCCTGGGCCGGTCCTGTGCGCGGAGGGGCCGGGCAGGCCGCTGGGTGGCCCGAGACCGGGCTCTCTCACTCCTGCCTGAGGCCGGAGCCGCGGGGGAGGCCCAGTTCCACCGCGGTGCAGCGCCAGCGCCGGTCCCGGCCCCGTTCGAGGCGGAAGGCCATGGCACGCAGTTGGCGGCCGGCGCCGATGCGGGCGAAGACCTCCAGGGCGCCGGGGTGGGGCTCGTAGTAGCCGATGTCGCGGACCACGGGCCGGGCGCCGCGGGCCCGCAGGGGGCCTCGTTCGGCGAGGCGGACCAGTTCGTCGTAGGCCTGGCCCGCGGTGTGCCGGAGCATCCAGTGGACGGGCCGCTGGCCGCTCAGCACGGCGAGGAGCCGGTCGGCGAAGAGGTCGGTGGTGGCTGGGTCGGTGGTGGCCGGAGGGGCGACGGAAGCGGTTGCGGGAGTGGCGGCGACGGCTGGGGCGGTGGCGACGGCTGGGGCGGTGGCGACGGCCGCGGCGGTGCGCTGAGCGGCGCCCGGACCCTCGATGCCACTCCGGCTCTGGATGCCCCCCTGGCCGTCGATGCTGCCGCTCCGGCGCTGGACGCCACCCTGGCCCTCGATGCCGCCCCGGCCCCCGATGCCGCCCAGTTCTGCGGTGCCGTGCGGGACGGAGGCCGTCGTGCGGGGGTGGCCGGGCGCGGTGGGCGGGCGGTTGTCCGCGGGGCCGGTGCGGGCGGGCCCGGTGCCCCGGGGGGAGCCCGGCGGGCGGCCGTCGTTCGCGGTACGTGCCGGGCTCCCGCCCGGGGTGCGCGGCGGGGCGCCGCCGGGGCGGCGGGCGTCGCGGCGGCCGGGCGGGCGGGTGCCGGGGCGGCGCTGCGCCCTGGTCATGACCTTGTTCATGCGTCCCCGTTCTCGGTGTGGTCTGGCATGCGCCGTGGACGTGCGGGCCGCCGGTCGTGCGGGCCCGCTGTACCGAGCAGTAACTTCCTGCTGGGGATCTTGTACGGGACGCGGTTCGGCGGAGGCAAGGAAGGTCCCGTCCGGGTCGGTGGCCGACGGGATTCACCTATCCGGGTGGCACGGGAAGGTCGCGCCCCTGGAATTCCGGGGCGCAACAGGGGTGCACCGGGTGAACCGCGGGGCGTGCGGTGGACGCGTGGGCAGGCGCGGCCGGGGACACGAAAGGGGACCCCCGCACGTATCCTGAAGGCCGTCCGGGTGGTCTCTCCAGGGTCTCCCGGCGCCCCGCGGAGCCCTCCCGACCACGAAAGCGGCCAGCCATGCGCGTCTACGTCCCCCTGACCCTCCCCGGGCTCGCCGAGGCCTACGCGGCGGGGGAGCTGGGGGCACCGGCACAGCCGCTCGTCGCCTACGCCGTCACACCCGCGCTGCGCGAGTGGTACCTCTCCGACGACCTGGAGGAACTGGAGTACGCCGCGCTCAACCGGGCCGCCCTGGCCTCGCTGCGGCTGCTGGCCATGGACCCGGGCGCACCGCGCCGCCGGACCGTGGTGGCCGTGGACGTCCCCGACGGCGCGGTGAGCGGCGACCCGGACCGGGGCCTGGACCCCGCCGCGCTCGGTGAGGTCCGGGTGAACGGGGCCGTCCCGCTGGCCGAGGCGGCGGCGGTGCACATCGACGCGGACGACGCGGAGGCGGACGTGACGGCGGCGGCGCAGGCCCTGGGGGCGGCGGACACCGGCGACGACGACGCGCAGTTCGTCGTCGACGGTGCTGAGGACCACGAGCTGCTGTGGTTCGCCACGCAGGAGATCCCGAACCTGGTCGGGCCGGGCGACGGCGGCTCCTGACCCGGTCCGGTTGTCAGTGGCGGCGGGTAGGTTCTCCGGTATGGGGATGCAGTCAGGTGCGCACATCGTCTGGGACTGGAACGGCACGCTGTTCCACGACAACGACGCGATCATCGGCGCGACGAACGCGGCCTTCGCCGAACTCGGCATGGAGCCGATCACGCTGGAGCGGTACCGCGCGCTGTACTGCGTACCGGTGCCGAAGTTCTACGAGCGGCTGATGGGGCGGCTGCCCACGGACGCCGAGTGGCGGCTGATGGACGACGCCTTCCACCGGCACTACAGCGTGCACCGGAGTCGCTGCGGGCTCACCGAGGGTGCGGTGGAACTGCTGACGGGATGGACGTCGGCCGGGCACAGCCAGTCGATCCTCAGCATGTACGGCCACGAGGAGCTGGTCCCGCTGGTGCGGGGGTTCGGGATAGAGACGCACTTCCTGCGCGTCGACGGGCGCAGGGGGCCCTCCGGTGGCAGCAAGGCCGAGCACATGGTGCGGCACCTGGGCGCCCTGGCCGAGACAGTCGACCCCGCGCGCACGGTGGTGATAGGCGACGCGGCCGACGACGCGCTGGCCGCGCGGCACGCGGGGGCGCGTGCGGTGCTGTACGCCGGGGGGTCGCACAGCCGGGCCAGTCTGGAGGGGGCCGGCGCTCCGGTGGTGGACACGCTCCGGGACGCGGTCACCGAGGCGCAGCGCCTCGCCACGGCGGCGTGACGCGGTCGCCGGCGGGCTCTTGGCGGCGCCGGGCCGCGTGACGCGGCAGGGCAGGCCGGCCCGCAGGGTCGTGGGACAGCCGTGACGCCGTCCCCGTTGCCGGGTGCAGCTGCCGGCCGCCCCGGACCTCGCCCGTGTCGCGTGGCAACCGCCGGACAACCCGGGACCTTGCCCGTGTCGCGTGGCAGCCACCGGGCAGCCCAGGACGTCGCCCTCGGCGCGTGACAGTCGCCGGCGCCCCCTTGGCAGCCTCACTGCCGCCGTGCGGTGGCGGCCGGACGACCCAGGCCTCGCCCCGACCTCCGTGACAGTCGCCAGCACCCCCTGGCAGCCTCGCCGTCGCCGTGCGGTGGCGGCCGGACCGCCCGCGCGGCCTCGCCCCGGCCTCCGTGGCAGCCG
The DNA here is from genome assembly GCF_042268205.1 of Streptomyces sp. NPDC056160. Lineage (NCBI taxonomy): Bacteria > Bacillati > Actinomycetota > Actinomycetes > Kitasatosporales > Streptomycetaceae > Streptomyces > Streptomyces sp. NPDC056160. Next base: position 72,080 of record NZ_JBHJUW010000016.1, on the reverse strand, counting down.
CTGCACGCCTCGCGGCCTCGCCACGGTCGCGTGACAGCCGACAGGCCTCCGTGCCCCTGTGCAGAACGTCAAAGTTCCACCCCCGGTTTTGTACACATACGGCTCATGACGGGGCACCCGTGAAGAGCGATAGCCTGGTGGCGTGATCAGCGCGATAGTTCGCGGGGGCGCTCTCGCCTCCGCTCTGCGCCCGGTGTGCACGGACCACATCCGTGACCGGGCGGCGGTCGCTGGTCCTCGCGGGCGGGACGGGGTCGCCGCGACCCCCAGGTCCTCCTGGATGCCGGGCCGGTTCCCGGCGGCGCCACCGAGAGCAGTGTCACACCCCTCGGATGCGTCGAAGATGGCCGATATCCCCCCGCTCCTCTCACCTCACGGCATAGCGTCGGTAAGGGCCGGACACCCCGGACCGGGACGTCACGCCGAAAGGGCGGAGACCGTACTTCCTTCAACGTCACGCAACGGCGCGCGACAGGAGCCAGAGGACAATGCAGACCAAGCTGGACGAAGCCAAGGCCGAGTTGCTCGAAAGGGCCGTTCGGGTAGCTGAGAACAGTCCGGCCGGGGGGCACCTCCCCGCCGGAATGGCGGGCGAGGGAACCCCGGACCGGGACTCCGTACTCGCCTTCCTCCAGCGCTACTACCTGCACACCGCCCCGGAGGACCTTGCCGACCGTGACCCGGTCGACGTCTTCGGAGCCGCCTTCTCGCACTACCGGCTGGCCGAGAACCGCCCGCAGGGCACGGCCAACGTACGGGTGCACACCCCGACCGTCGAGGAGAACGGCTGGACCTGCAGCCACTCCGTCGTCGAGGTCGTCACCGACGACATGCCCTTCCTCGTGGACTCGGTCACCAACGAGCTGACCCGGCAGGGGCGCGGCATCCACGTCGTGGTCCACCCGCAGTTCGTCGTCCGCCGCGACCTGACCGGCAAGCTCCTGGAAGTGCTGCCCGCCGCGCCCGCCGGTGCGGCGCTGCCGCACGACGCGCACGTCGAGTCCTGGATCCACGTCGAGGTCGACCGCGAGACCGACCGGTCCGACCTCAAGCAGATCACCGCCGACCTGCTGCGCGTGCTCTCCGACGTCCGTGAGGCCGTCGAGGACTGGGAGAAGATGCGCGACGCGGCTTCCCGCATCGCCGAGAGCCTGCCCGGCGAGCCGGTCCCCGCCGACCTGCCCGGGCCGCAGGTCGAGGAGGCGCGCGAGCTGCTGCGCTGGCTCTCCTCCGACCACTTCACCTTCCTCGGCTACCGCGAGTACCAGCTGCGGGACGACGACACGCTGGCGGCCGTCCCCGGTACCGGTCTCGGCATACTGCGATCGGACCCGCAGCACGCCGGCGAGGACGCCCACCCGGTCAGCCCGTCCTTCGAGCGGCTGCCCGCCGACGCCCGCGCCAAGGCCCGCGAGCACAAGCTGCTCGTGCTGACCAAGGCGAACAGCCGGGCCACCGTGCACCGGCCGTCGTACCTGGACTACATCGGCGTCAAGAAGTTCAACGACAAGGGCGAGGTGGTCGGCGAGCGCCGCTTCCTCGGCCTGTTCTCGTCCGCCGCGTACACCGAGTCGGTGCGCCGGGTCCCGGTCGTGCGCCGCAAGGTCGAGGAGGTGCTGGCCCTCGCCGGGTTCTCGCCCAACAGCCACGACGGGCGCGACCTGCTCCAGATCCTGGAGACCTACCCGCGCGACGAGCTGTTCCAGACCCCGGCCGCCGAGCTGCAGGCGATCGCCACCTCGGTGCTGTACCTCCAGGAGCGCCGCCGGCTGCGCCTGTACCTGCGCCAGGACGAGTACGGCCGCTACTACTCGGCGCTCGTCTACCTGCCGCGCGACCGCTACACCACGGGTGTGCGCCTGCGGATCATCGACATCCTGAAGGAGGAGCTGGGCGGCACCAGCGTCGACTTCACGGCCTGGAACACCGAATCGATCCTCTCCCGGCTGCACTTCGTCGTCCGCGTCCCGCAGGGCACCGAGCTGCCCGAGCTGTCCGACGCCGACAAGGAGCGCATCGAGGCCCGCCTGGTGGAGGCCGCCCGTTCCTGGGCCGACGCCTTCTCCGAGGCGCTCACCGCCGAACTGGGCGAGGAGCGCGCCGCCGAGCTGCTGCGCCACTACGCCGCCGCGTTCCCCGAGGGCTACAAGGCCGACCACACCCCGCGCGCCGCGGTCGCCGACCTGGTCAACCTGGAGCAGCTCGACGAGGACAAGAAGTTCGCGCTCAGCCTGTACGAGCCGGTGGGCGCCGCCCCCGAGGAGCGCCGTTTCAAGATCTACCAGAAGGGCGGCTCGGTCTCCCTCTCGCAGGTGCTGCCGGTGCTCAGCCGGCTCGGCGTGGAGGTCACCGACGAGCGGCCCTACGAGCTGCGCTGCGCGGACCGTACGACGGCGTGGATCTACGACTTCGGCCTGCGCATGCCCAAGGCGGTCACCGGCGGCGGTGACTACCTCGCCGACGACGCCCGTGAGCGGTTCCAGGACGCCTTCGCCGCCGCCTGGACCGGCAAGGCCGAGAACGACGGGTTCAACGCGCTGGTGCTGAGCGCCGGGCTGGGCTGGCGCCAGGCCATGGTGCTGCGCGCCTACGCCAAGTACCTGCGCCAGGCGGGCTCCACCTTCAGCCAGGACTACATGGAGGACACCCTCCGAAACAACGTCCACACCACGCGCCTGCTCGTCTCCCTGTTCGAGGCGCGGATGGCGCCCGAGCGCCAGCGCGCCGGCCACGAGCTGGTCGACGCCCTGCTCGAAGAGGTGGACGCGGCCCTGGACCAGGTGGCCTCGCTGGACGAGGACCGGATCCTGCGCTCCTTCCTCACGGTCGTCAAGGCGACCCTGCGCACCAACTTCTTCCAGGAGGCCGCGGCCGGCCAGCCGCACGACTACGTCTCCATGAAGTTCGACCCGCAGGCCATCCCCGACCTGCCGGCGCCGCGCCCGGCGTACGAGATCTGGGTGTACTCGCCGCGTGTGGAAGGCGTGCACCTGCGCTTCGGCAAGGTCGCCCGGGGCGGCCTGCGCTGGTCCGACCGGCGTGAGGACTTCCGCACCGAGATCCTGGGCCTGGTCAAGGCCCAGATGGTGAAGAACACGGTCATCGTGCCGGTCGGCGCCAAGGGCGGCTTCGTCGCCAAGCAGCTGCCCGACCCGGGCGTGGACCGGGACGCCTGGCTGGCCGAGGGCATCGCCAGCTACAAGACGTTCATCTCGGCGCTGCTCGACATCACCGACAACATGGTCGCGGGCGAGGTCGTGCCGCCGCGGGACGTGGTGCGCCACGACGGCGACGACACCTACCTCGTGGTCGCCGCCGACAAGGGCACGGCGACGTTCTCGGACATCGCCAACGAGGTCGCCGAGTCGTACGACTTCTGGCTCGGCGACGCGTTCGCCTCCGGCGGCTCCGCGGGCTACGACCACAAGGGCATGGGCATCACCGCCCGCGGCGCCTGGGAGTCGGTCAAGCGGCACTTCCGCGAGCTGGACGTCGACACCCAGTCGCAGGACTTCACGGTCGTCGGCATCGGCGACATGTCCGGCGACGTGTTCGGCAACGGCATGCTGCTCAGCGAGCACATCCGGCTGGTCGCCGCCTTCGACCACCGGCACATCTTCATCGACCCGAACCCGGACGCGGCCACCGGCTACGCCGAGCGGCGCCGCCTGTTCGACCTGCCGCGCTCCAGCTGGGCCGACTACGACACCGAGCTGCTGTCGGCGGGCGGTGGGATCTTCCCGCGCAACCTGAAGTCCATCCCGGTCAACGCGCACGTCCGCGAGGCCCTGGGCATCGAGTCCGGTGTCACCAAGCTGACCCCGGCCGACCTGATGCGGGCCATCCTCCAGGCCCCGGTGGACCTGCTGTGGAACGGCGGCATCGGCACGTACGTCAAGGCGTCCACCGAGTCGAACGGCGACGTCGGCGACAAGGCCAACGACGCCATCCGCGTCGACGGCCGGGACCTGCGGGTCCGCGTCGTCGGCGAGGGCGGCAACCTGGGCTGCACCCAGCTGGGCCGGATCGAGTTCGCGCAGGCCGGCGGCCGGGTCAACACCGACGCCATCGACAACAGCGCGGGTGTGGACACCTCCGACCACGAGGTCAACATCAAGGTCCTGCTCAACGGGCTGGTCACGGACGGCGACATGACCGTCAAGCAGCGCAACAAGCTGCTCGCCCAGATGACGGACGAGGTCGGCGCGCTGGTGCTGCGCAACAACTACGCGCAGAACACGGCGATCGCCAACGCCCTGGCCCAGTCCAAGGACATGGTCCACGCCCAGCAGCGCTTCATGAAGCACCTGGTGCGCGAGGGGCACCTGGACCGGGCGCTGGAGTTCCTGCCCACCGACCGCCAGATCCGGGAGCGGCTCAACGCGGGACACGGCCTGACCGGGCCCGAGACGGCCGTCCTGCTGGCGTACACGAAGATCACGGTCGCCGAGGAGCTGCTGCACACCTCGCTGCCGGACGACCCGTACCTGCGCGGGCTGCTGCACGCCTACTTCCCGACCCAGCTGCGCCGGCAGTTCGGGGAGCAGATCGACAACCACCCGCTGAACCGCGAGATCACCACGACCGTCCTGGTCAACGACACGGTCAACACCGGCGGCACCACCTACCTGCACCGGCTGCGGGAGGAGACCGGGGCGTCGCTGGAGGAGATCGTCCGGGCACAGACCGTGGCCCGCGCGATCTTCCGCTCGGCCCCGGTGTGGGACGCGGTGGAGGCGCTGGACAACACGGTCGAGGCCGACGTCCAGACCCGGATCCGGCTGCACTCGCGCCGCCTGGTCGAGCGCGGCACGCGCTGGCTGCTGAACAACCGGCCGCAGCCGCTCCAGCTCGGCGAGACGGTGGAGTTCTTCTCCGAGCGGGTCGAGCAGGTGTGGGCCCAGCTGCCCAAGCTGCTCAAGGGCGCGGACCTGGAGTGGTACCAGCAGGTCTACGACGAGCTGTCCGAGGCCGGTGTCCCGGACGAACTGGCCACGCGCGTGGCCGGGTTCTCCTCGGCCTTCCCGGCGCTCGACATCGTCTCGGTGGCCGACCGCATGGGCAAGGACCCGATGGACGTCGCCGAGGTGTACTACGACCTGGCCGACCGCCTCGCCATCACCCAGCTGATGGACCGCATCATCGAGCTGCCGCGCGCCGACCGCTGGCAGTCCATGGCGCGCGCGGCGATCCGCGAGGACCTGTACGCGGCGCACGCGGCCCTGACCGCGGACGTCCTCGCCGTGGGCAACGGCACCTCCACGCCTGAGCAGCGTTTCGAGGTGTGGGACCAGAAGAACGCGGCGATCCTCTCCCGGGCCCGCACCACGCTGGAGGAGATCCGCGGTTCGGACGCGTTCGACCTGGCCAACCTGTCGGTGGCCATGCGGACGATGCGGACGCTGCTGCGCACGCACTCGTAGCGCACGGCGCAGTGAAGGAGGGCGTTCCGGGCCGCCAAAGGCCCGGGGCGCCCTCCTCCTCATTTCTTGTCGATGTTTAGGAAACGACGCACGGTAAATTTACCTTTTCCTGTTATTCGAGATCATTCGGATAAAGTGGCGCGCGTGACTGTGCACCTCGCCGGGGACCGTCCGGCCGCGCCCGCTCCCGCATCCGCGCTCGTACGTGTCACGGCCGCCCCCAGGGAAAGCGGCCTGTTCCGCGCCGGACGGCCCGCATTCGGAATGCGCGGTGCGGGCCGCGGAAATACGGTGAAGGGCCTGCCGTCGGGAATTTCAGCGCGATGATGCGCGCCGCGCCGCCCGAGGCGCGTCCCGCCGGGAGGGCGGCGCCGCGGCCGCCGGTCTTCGTGAAACGTTCCGCCGCTCCCCGGACGGCCGCCGCGCTCCTCGTCGTCCTGCTGCTGCTGGTGATCGTCCGGCTGCCGTGGGCCGGTGACCTCGGCATGCACGCGGCCACCGTCGAACGCCTGCGCCACAGCCTGCTGCACCCCGGCAACCCGCTCGTCGACACGGACACCCCGAGCCCGTACTACTCGCCGTGGATGCTGCTGCTGGGCTGCGTCGCCCGGTGGAGCGGCTGGTCCGTCTTCGTCGTGCTGCGCCTGGCCGCGTGCGCCGGGCTGGCGCTGCTGGCCACGGGCGTGCGCCGGTACGTGCGGACGCTGAGCGCGCACCCGGCCGCGCCCGCCCTGGCCGCCCTGAGCCTGGTGCTGCTGTGGGGCACCGCACTCATCAACTGGAGCGGCTTCGTCTCGCTCAACTCCCTCGCACTGACCGTCTCCTACCCCAGCGTGTTCGCCCTCGGTCTGGCCTTCCACCACTGGGCGTGGCTCACCCGGGCCCTGCGCGCGCCGGCCGGGTGGGAGGTGTGGCTCGGGCTCGGGGCGCTGTGGGCGGTGATCCTGCTCTGCCACCAGTTCACGGGGATCGTCGCCACCCTGGGCGCGCTGGCCACGGTGATCGCCGCCCGGCCCCCGCGCGCCCAGTGGCCCCGGATCGCCGCCTCGGCCGGGCTGGGGCTGCTGGTGCTGTGGCTGTGGCCGTACTACGACTTCTTCGCGCTGTTCTCGGCCGGGCGGGACCTGGAGGGCGTGCACCGGGCGCTGTACACGGACTTCGCGGGCCGGTACTGGCTGGCGCTGCTCGGTGTGGCCGCGCTGGTGGTGCGGTGGCGGCGCGACCGCCGGGATCCGCTGGCACTCTTCTTCGCGCTGGGCGCGCTGGTGTGCACCGCGGGTTTCGTCAGCGGCCACTACTCCTGGGGCCGGGCGCTGCCCGCCGCGCTCGTGCCGGCCCAGCTCGCCGTGGTGCTGGAGGTGCTGGGCCGGGGCCGGCGGGCGGTGCGCACCGGGTGGGCGTGGGCGCTGGCGGGTGCGCTGGCCCTGGGCGCGTGGACGCAGGCGGGGGTGCTCGGGTACGTCGTGGGGCGGGCCGCGCTGCCGGGCGCGCTCGCCGTGCACTACACGGAGCCGTGGGCCGGGTACCACTGGATCACGCCGTACGTGAGGTACGGCGACGTGGTCATGGCCCGGGACGTGCCGTCCCAGCTGATCCCGGCCTACGGCGCCTACACCGTCGTTCCCGGCTACCCGGAGTTCTTCCTGCCGGACGAGGCACGGCGGGAGCACGCCGTGCAGCGCTACTTCGCGCGGAGCACCCCGCGGGGCGCACGCCGGGACATCCTGCGGATGTACCGCGTGCGCTGGGTGGTCGACGGCCGGGAGCCCCTGCGGGACCCCGGCCTGCGGCCCGTGGCCCACGGACCGGGCGGGCAGGTGCTGTACGCCGTGGTGCCGTGAGCCCGGGCGCGGGACCTCAGGACTTGCCGCTGGTGAAGGCCTCGTAGGCCTTCAGGACCTCGTCGGTGGGGCCGTCCATGCGCAGCACTCCGCGTTCCAGCCACAGCACCCGCTCGCAGGTGTCGCGGATCGAGTTGTTGTTGTGGCTGACCAGGAAGACCGTGCCGGCCTGCTTGCGCAGCTCGCGGATGCGTTCCTCGGAGCGCTTCTGGAACTTGCGGTCGCCGGTGGCCAGGGCCTCGTCGATGAGGAGGACGTCGTGGTCCTTGGCGGCGGCGATGGAGAACCGCAGCCGGGCCGCCATGCCGGAGGAGTACGTCCGCATGGGCAGCGTGATGAAGTCGCCCTTCTCGTTGATGCCGGAGAAGTCGACGATCTCCTGGTAGCGCTCCCTCACCTGCTCCCGGGACATGCCCATGGCCAGGCCGCCGAGGTGGACGTTGCGCTCGCCGGTGAGGTCGTTCATGAGGGCGGCGTTGACGCCGAGCAGGGAGGGCTGGCCGTCGGTGTAGATCTTGCCGTTCTCCACCGGCAGCAGGCCCGCGATGGCCTTGAGCAGGGTGGACTTGCCGGAGCCGTTGGTGCCGATGAGGCCGATCGCCTCGCCCTTGTAGGCGACGAACGAGACCTTCTTCACCGCGTGCACCCGGCGTACGCCCGCGGCCTTCTCGGCCTTGCCGGGGCGCAGGATGCGGTTGAGCGCGGCGGTCGCCGAGCCGCGGCCGGCGCCCGTGCCGTGCACCCGGTAGACGATGTCGACCGCGTCGGCGACGACGGTGGGGATCTTCTCGCTGGTGCGCTCAGCCACGTCCGTACCTCTCCTCGGCCTTCCAGAAGTAGACGAAGCCGCCGACCCCGGCGAGCAGCGCCCAGCCCACGGCGTACGCCCACACGTGGTGCGGGAGCTGGTGGGCCTTGAAGCTGTCGATGAGCGCGAAGCGCATCAGGTCGATGTAGACGGCCGCCGGGTTGATCTCCAGCAGCGTCTTGACGAAGTGCGGGACGCTGCTGTGCTTGAGGGTCGCGTCGATGCTCCACATGACCCCGGAGACGTACATCCAGGTGCGCAGCAGGAACGGCATGAGCTGGGCGATGTCCGGGGTCTTCGCGCCCATCCGGGCCACGACCATCGACACGCCCGCGTTGAAGACGAACTGGAGCACCAGCACCGGCACGGCCAGCGCCCAGGACGCGGCGGGCAGCACGCCGAAGCAGAGCAGGATCACCACGAGGGCGGCCATCGAGAACAGCAGCTGCTGGAGCTGCTGGAGCGCGAAGGAGATGGGCAGCGCGGCGCGCGGGAAGTGCAGGGCCCGCACGAGGCCCAGGTTGCCGGAGATGGCCCGGGTGCCCGCCATGATCGAACTCTGCGTGAACGTCCAGATGAACACGCCGGTGACCAGGAACGGGATGTAGTCCGAGACGCCCCGGCTGGTGCCGAGCAGGACGCCGAAGATGAAGTAGTACACCGCGGCGTTCAGCAGCGGTGTGGCGACCTGCCAGACCTGGCCGAGCTTCGCCTGGCTGTACTGGGCGGTGAGCTTGGCCGTGGCGAAGGCCGTGATGAAGTGACGGCGCGCCCACAGCTCGCGCACGTACGCGGGCAGGGTGGGGCGGGCGCCGCTGACGGACAGGCCGTGGCGGGCGGCGAGCGCCCCCAGGTCGTCCTCGGCCTGGGCCGGGGCGGGGGGCGGTGTGTGGAGGACCTGGCTCACATCCGCTGCTTTCGCTCGGGGGAAGGGGGCGCGGGCGCCGGCTCCGTGTCCACCGCCCGTTTCCTTACGGTTCTCTTCACGTTCTCTTACGCCGGAACGGGACCGTATCGTCGCAACGTGAGCGTAGGCCCAAGTGACGTCGCAACGCAACCGTTTCGTCGTAACGGCCTATGCTGGAGCGCATGACGACGAACGCCGGCGAACCCCAGACGCGTCCGCGCCGCGCCCCCGCCGGGGCGGCCGTGCTGCGGGAGGACGTGACGGAGGCGATCCGGGCCGCCGTCTTCGGGGAGCTGGCGGCCGTCGGCTACGCGCGCATGTCCATCGAGGGCATCGCGCGGCGCGCGGGCGTCGGCAAGACCGCGGTGTACCGGCGCTGGCGCTCCAAGCTGCACCTGGTGCTCGACGTCGTCTCCGCGCTCGCCGTGCAGGGCCTGCCCGCGCCGGACACCGGTTCCCTGGAGACGGACCTGCGCCTGCTGTACGAGGTGACCTCCCGCGCCCTGCGCCACCCCGTGGCCTCGCAGATCCTGCCCGACCTCCAGGCCGAGGCGGCGCGCAACCCCGATCTCGCCGAGGCCGTGCAGAAGGCCCTGCGCGACGGCCAGGAGGGTGTCGCCAGCAGCATCCTCGCGGCGGCGGGGGAACGCGGCGAGATCAGCCCCGGCCTCGACCGCGACCTGGCCCTCGACCTGATCTCCGGTCCCCTGTACTGGCGCGCGGTCGTCATCCGCAGTCCCAAGCTCCCCAAGGGCTACCTGGGCGCTCTGGCACGCGGCACGGCGGAGGCGCTCAAGGCGCTGTGACAGCGAGGCCGGCGAGCGCCCCCGATCCGGCGCGGGGCGCGCGCGGCGCCGGGGCGCGCCGCTCAAGGCGTGCCCGGGCGCCCCGTCGGTTCACGGGCCAAGGCGTGCCCGGCGTGCCCGGGAAGCGCCTCGCGCCCGGGTTGTGCGCCCACGGGGCGCCCGGCTGCCCGGCCCACGCGGCCCCGCGGCGGCCGGCGCGGGCGGGCGGGCGGGCTCTCAGGCGCGGGGCGCCTGAGGGTGGTGGTGGAGCCAGCCTGCCCAGGCTGAGGTGATCATGTCGTGGACGTCGTGCTTGGCCTTCCAGCCGAGTTCCGCGGTGATGCGGTCGGCGGAGGCGACGACGCGGGCCGGGTCGCCGGAGCGGCGCGGGGTGACCGTCGGCGCGCGGTGGTGACCGGTGACGGAGTTGATCGTGTCGATCATCTCGCGCACCGAGACGCCCTCCCCGCGGCCGATGTTCAGCGTCAGGTCGAGGCCGGGGGCGGCGCGCAGCGCGCGGGCCGTGGCCACGTGGGCCTCCGCGAGGTCCACCACGTGGATGTAGTCGCGGATGCAGGTGCCGTCGGGGGTGGCGTAGTCGTCGCCGAAGATGCGCGGCGGCGCGTTCTCCGTCAGCTTCTCGAAGACCATGGGGACGATGTTGTACACGCCGGTGTCGGCGAGTTCCGGGGCCGCCGCGCCCGCCACGTTGAAGTAGCGCAGGGAGGCCGTGGACAGGCCCGTGGCCCGGCCCGTCGCGCGGACCAGCCACTCACCCGCCAGCTTCGTCTCCCCGTACGGCGACATGGGCGCGCACGGCGTCTCCTCGGTCACCAGGTCCACGTCCGGCATGCCGTAGACGGCCGCCGAGGAGGAGAACACGAAGGCGCCCACCCCGGCTGCCGTCACGGCCTCCAGCAGGACGCGCAGGCCCTCCACGTTCTCCCGGTAGTACTGCAGGGGCAGCTCCACCGACTCGCCGACCTGCTTCTTCGCCGCGAGGTGGATGACGCCGGTGATCCCGTGCTCGGTGAGGGTCCGCGCCACCCGGTCCCCGTCCAGGGTGGAGCCCACCACCAGGGGGACCCCGTCCGGGACGCGCTCTGCGATGCCCGTGGACAGGTCGTCGTAGACGACGGCCTGCTCGCCCGCTTCGGTCATCGCGCGGACGACGTGCGCTCCGATGTAGCCGGCGCCGCCGGTGATCAGCCAGGTCATGGTGGGCGTCTCCTCGTCAGTTGGCCCAGGTGGTGCAGGTGGTGCAGGTGGTGCAAATGGTTCAGTCTGCTGTGAGCTGGGATGCGTTCGCGTCCCTATCCGGTTCCACGGCCCAGCAGGCGGCGGACCCGGCCGCGCAGGATCGTGGTGGCGCCGCGCCAGCCGGTGGCCAGGCGCAGGGCCAGCGCGCCCGAGTGCGTGGCGTAGGGCTGGACCAGCAGGACGCCGAAGCGCAGGCTCGGCACGACGCTGCGGCGCAGCAGGCCGGTGTCCGCCCCGGCGTGCCCGGTCACCTCGCGGGCGGTGCTGTCGGCGAAGCGCACCCGCAGCCGCAGGTCCCAGGTCCCGGCACCCAGGGCCGCCAGGTCCACGACCGTGTCGGCCCGCCAGGTGTCCCCCGCGTCAGGGCGCAGCGCGACCGTGGCGCGCTGCGCCACGCGGCCCGCCTCGCGGTGCAGCCATTCCACCTCCACCGTCCGCGGCTTCGCGGCCGCCACCTGCCCGTACATCTCGTGCAGGCGCAGCCGCAGCAGGGTGGCGCCCCGCGAGCGGGGACGCAGCGCCGCGTCCACGCAGAGCGGCAGCCGGTGCGCCGGCCGGGCCAGGTAGGGCTCCAGGGTGAGCTGGGGCAGGTCGTCCGCCCAGACGGGGACGCCTTCCTCGCCGCGCGCGTAGGGCGGGCACAGCCGGTCCGGCCGGGCGGCCAGTTCCTTCAGCCGGGGCAGGTCGCGCGGCTCGGGCGAGGCGAGGACGACCCGGGCGATGAGGCGGCCGGGCGCGGTCGGCTCGGCCGTCCAGTCGCCCGCGTCGTACTCCCGCAGGTACGCGCGCGTGTGGGTCCACCAGGCGCGGCGGTACTTCGCGTCGCGCAGGGTCAGCTCGCGGGCGTACATGCGCAGCTCGTGTTCGAGGAACTTGGCGCGGGCCGCCCGCGCCAGCTCCTTCTGCCCGGCGTTCAGCAGGATCTCGTACGCCTGCCGGTTCGCCTCGGTGCGCGCCTGCCAGTTCTCGACGTGCGCGCGGTCCAGCGAGATCGACAGCTGTTCGGCGGAGCGGCGTACGTTCCACACGTACACGTGGTCCGGGACGAAGGCCATGCGCGGCCCGGCGGCCAGGACCCGCGCGGCGAAGACGATGTCCTCGTAGGGGAAGCGGCCCTCGGGGAAGCGGATGTCGTGCTCACGGAGGAAGGCGGTGCGGTACAGCTTGTTGACGCACAGCGTGTCGTGCACGATCCCGGGCTGCTGCGCGGGGTGCGCGAGGACGGTGGTCCGCGTGTACAGCTCGCCCTGCCACGGCACCTCGCGGCCCGAGGGCAGCTCGCGGCGCACGCACAGCCCGCCCGCGACCTCCGCGTCCTCGTGGTCGGCCGTCGTGAGCAGCGCGTCGACGGCGCCGGGCGGGAGCACGTCGTCGCTGTCGAGGAACATCAGGTACGGCGACGTCACCGCGTCGATGCCGGTGTTGCGTGGGCTGCCGCAGCCGCCGCTGTTGCTCTCGCGCCGGATCACCCGCAGCCTCGGCTCGTCCTCGGCGAGGCGTCTGAGCAGCTCATGGGTGCCGTCGGTCGAGCAGTCGTCGACGGCGACGACCTCGCGGACCATGGGGCCCTGGACGAGCGCGGAACGCACCGCGTGCGCTATGCGGTCGACATCGTTGAAGCCGATGACGACGACGCTGACGTGCGGGGTCTGCTGCGGGTGCAGGTGCATGGAGTCCACGGCCGAATATCGTAGGTGTGGTCGGTAATCTCCCGTTAAGTGGAACTCAGTGTCCCGGACGGAAGACGGTGCGGGTCCTGCTCGGGTTGTCTGCGGGGCACCACGGGTCTCGTCGAGCGCCACAGCCGGACGAACGAGACTACCGTGGCCGTGGCCAGCAGGCCGTTTCGGGTCAGTATCAACACACAACCCGTCCAGGTGCACCCCGCGACCTGGCTGTAGAGCGTCGGGTAGGCGATCGCGCTGACCAGGCAGGCGGGGGCGATCAGCGCCGTCACCGGGCGCTGTGTGGTCTCCCGTGAGGTGAGACACACCGCGGCGAGTCCCACCAGCCAGATCATGTACTGCGGGCTGATCACCCGGCTGGTCACGGTGAACAGCAGGACGGCGCTCAGCGCGGCGTCGCAGGGCGTCGCGGCCGTCCAGTGCCGGGCCCGGACGCGCCAGAGCAGCAGCAGTGCGAGGGCCGCCGCGGACAGGGCCAGTGAGACATGTGCCACGGTCGTGACGTGCGGGCCGGTGAACTCCAGCGCGCCGTACTGGTAGCGCACGGTGCCCGGCCAGCCCGCGTGGGTCGCGAAGGCGAGCACCGTACCGCCGAACGACTCGATCTGCACCCCCCGGCCGCCCTGCTGGCGCACGAAGGCCAGCGGGTTGCGGAACACCCCGGCGAGGACCAGTGCGACGAGGGCCCCGGCCCCGGCCGCCCAGGTCCACGCCGAGCGCGTCGTACGGCCCCGGGGGGCGCCCAGGAGCACCAGGGCGGGCCACACCTTCACCAGGGCGCCCAGCGCGGCGAGCGTGCCGCACGCGCGCGGGGAGCGGCGCAGCGCCAGCAGGGAGAGCACGGCGAAGGCGGTGACCTGGACGTCGTAGCGGGCGAGCGGGACGTGCAGCAGCAGCGGCAGGACCAGCGTCCAGTAGACGGCCCCGCGCACGCTGCGGCCCGGCCGGGTGCCCGCGCGGGCCAGCGCCAGGGCGATCAGCGCGTCGGCGGTCAGGGTGAGGGCGACGAAGGCCCGGAAATACGTCAGCCCCGGCAGCAGCGCGGGCGACAGCAGTACCGGGCCGGCGCCCGGCGGGTACTGCCACAGCGTGTCGTGCGCCGGGAAGGCGCCCTGGGAGAGCACGACGTACCAGCGGTGGTACAGCTTCCACACCTCGCGTGCCACCGCGCCCCCGCCCAGGCCGGGCAGCGTGTCGTGGGCGAGCAGCCACAGCATCACGGCGCGCGTGAGGAGCCAGGCGGCCGTCAGGGCGAGGAAGCGGTGTCCGCTCGACGCGCGGACCAGGGCACGCGGCACGCTCGGGAAGGCACTCATCACGCCGGATCGTAGACCGCGTCAATGCCGCGTCCGCGTTGATACGCGAGCAATCACCGGTAAGAAGTCGCCAAGCATGCCCGATCGGTCATTCCGGACGAGTGTGCGGGGGGTCAGGGGTCGCCCCGCGACGTGATCCGCCGGGGTCCTGTCAGTCGGGGAGGTCCCGTGCCGCCGCGTCCAGGGCGTCGGTGAGCCGGGTGAGGCGCAGGTGCAGATCGGCGGCCTCCTCGGCGTCGAGGCCGGTCGCCGTCGCGATCCGGTGCGGCACCAGGGCGGCCCGCTCGCGCAGGGCCGCGCCCGCGCCGGTCAGCCGCACCTGGACCGACCGCTCGTCGCGCGCGCTGCGCTCCCGGGCCACCAGGCCCGCCGCCTCCAGGCGCTTGAGCAGCGGGGAGAGGGTCCCGGAGTCGAGGCGCAGGCGCTCGCCCAGCCGTTTCACGGGCGTCTCGCCGTCCTCCCACAGCACCAGCATCACCAGGTACTGCGGATAGGTCAGGCCAAGGTCCTTCAGGAGGCCGCGGTAGACGCCGGTGAAGGCGCGGGAGGCGGCTTGCAGCGCGAAGCAGATCTGGCGGTCCAGGCGCAGCCACTCCTCGTCGGGGGCGCAGGTCCGCGGTACCTCGGTCGTCATGGCCCCAGGGTACCTCGGGCGCGTCATTTAGTTGTGCACAATTGAATTGTGTGCTCTAATCGTGGCTGTCCGGACAGGACGCCGACCCGGCGCCCGCCGGCGTACGACGTACGAGAGGGACGGATCTCCATGGACGCGCTCTACACCGCCGTCGCCACCGCCACCCACGGCCGCGACGGCCGTGCCTTCAGCTCCGACGGCAAGCTGGACGTGCAGCTCGCCCCGCCGGTGGAACTCGGCGGCGACGGCCTGGGCACCAACCCGGAGCAGCTCTTCGCCGCCGGTTACGCGGCCTGCTTCGCCAGCGCCCTCGCCGTCGTCGGCCGCCGGGCCAAGGTGGACGTGAGCGACGCCGCCGTCACCGGCGAGGTCGGCATCGGCAAGCAGGGCGAGGGCTTCGCGCTCGCCGTGACCCTGCGCGTCGAGCTGCCCGACACCGTGGACGAGGCCACCGGCCGCAACCTGGTCGAGCAGGCCCACCAGGTCTGCCCCTACTCCAACGCCACCCGCGGCAACATCCCGGTCGAACTCGTCATCGAGTGACCTTCCCCGTCCCCTCCGGACTCCGTTCCCCTCCCGCTGCGCCCGCTGCGCCCTCTGCGCTCTCCGTGCTCTCCGCGCGTGGGCCCGGGATGCCCGCCGCAGGCCGGCGCGCCCCCGGGGCCGGCGCGGCGGCCAGCAGCGGCAGCCCCAGCACCGGCAGCAGCCAGGCCAGCACGATCAGCCGCTCGCCCCACACGGTGATGTCGGGATGCGCCGCCTGGTTGAGGAACCCGGTGGCCGCGGCCGCCACCACGAAGGCGCCGAACGCCCGGCCGGGCCCCGGACCGGAACCGGGACGGGCCCTGAGCGCGCCCCACGCGCCCGCGGCGAGCAGCGCGGCGAACAGCGGCTGCCACAGCTGCCGGCGCAGCCACTCCCGCCAGAAGCCGGCCTCCAGCCGCAGCAGTTCCGGCCACGGACGGGCCCGGTCGGGCCGGGCGTAGTGGTCGGTGAGCAGGTCCTGGAGGCTGTCGTACTCGGACGGGTAGTGCAGCGCCCGCGCCACCAGCAGCGTGCCGGCGACCGCGCAGCACGCCACCGCCGTGACCGCGAGGAGCGCGCGCCCCGCCGGCCGGTGCCGCGCCCGCCGCCGTACGGTGATCAGCGCGCCCGCGGCGGCCAGGGCCAGGCCGAGGAACAGCGCCTGGGAGTGCTTCACCGTGAACAGCGCGAGCAGCGCGCCGCCCACCACCGCGGGCCCGCACCGGCCGCGCCCGTCCAGGGCCAGGGCACAGCCCCACAGCGCCGTCAGGGTCAGCGCCGTCATCAGGCCCTCGGTCATCGGGCGCATGGCGGTGGTGCCGCACGGCAGGACGTAGTAGAGCCCCTGGCCGGTCAGCGCCAGGGGCGCGGGCACCCGGCGCCCGCGCAGCAGCACGTACACGAGGACGCCGCCCGCCACCGTCACGGTCACGCCCGCCGCCCACAGGCCCCAGGTCGCCCCGAGGACGCTGACGAAGGGGAGCAGGAACACCGGGTAGCCGGGCCGCACCTCGAAGATCCGCATGAAGCGCACCGGCATGAACGGCAGGGTGTGCCCGCCGGTCTGCCCGGCCCGCAGCCGCGTCTCCACGGCACGCCCCAGCTCGGTGCGGCACTCCTTCGCCACCCGGGCGGCCGGGCTCGGCGCGCGGAAGCGCAGCACGTCCACGCTCTGCTCGCGGCGGGCCCGCGCGGCCCGGCCCGCGCAGGCGTAGTCGATCGTGACGGCCGCCGTCGCGCGCTTGTCCGTGCCGCGCAGGCTCAGGGCGTAGGACAGGTAGTTCTTGGTGTCGGGGGTGTCCCGGCCGGTGACGGTGCCGAGCTGGAGCAGCGCGAACAGCACGGCCAGGAGCAGGACGCAGCCGCGCGGCCCGCGCAGGCGGGATGCCGCCTCCCGCATCCGGGCGCGGGGCCTCATGACGGGGCGAGCCGGCCGTGGCCGGAGAGCTGGGCGGGCACCTGGGCGGAACCGGGCGCCGCGGACCGGACGGAAGCGGCGGGCGCGGCCGGTCCGGGCGGGGTCCAGCCCTCCTCCCCGAGGAGCAGCGTGCGCACCACCCGTTCCGCCGCCCAGCCGTCGTCGAACTCGCAGAAGCGCGCCCGGAACGCCGCCCGCAGCCGCGCCGACTCCGCGTCCCGCCAGGTCCCGGAGGCCAGCAGCCACGCCAGCTCCCGGTAGGAGCGCGACACGTGGCCCGGCGGCTCCGCGGTGATGTCGAGGTACAGGCCCCGGCTCGCCGTGTACGCGCCGAGGTCGTCGGCGTGCACCACGATCGGCCGGTCCAGCGTGGCGTAGTCGAACATCAGGGCGGAGTAGTCGGTGACGAGGACGTCGGAGGCGAGCATCACCTCCTCGACGAACGGCTCGTCCGTCGCGTCGACGAGCACCCCGCGCCGGTGCAGCTCGGCCAGGCCCAGACCGCGCGCGGGGCCCGCCGCCAGCGCCGGGTGCAGCCGGACGACGAGGGTGTGCCCCTCGCCGAGGTCCGCGGCGAGGCGGGCCGCGTCGAAACGCTCCACGTGCCCGCCGCGCCGGTACTCGCGCGGCGTCGGGGCGTACAGCACCACCGTGTGGTCCGGCGGGATGCCGAGCCGGGCGCGTACCGCGGCCCCCGGCTCGTCGCCTTCCCGTGCGCCGGCCCGCACGAGGACGTCGTTGCGCGGGCTCCCGGTGCGCGCGGAGACGAAGCGGCACGGGTAGGCCCGCTCCCACACCAGCTCGGAGTGGCGGTTGGCGACCAGGCTGTGGTCCCAGCGGTCGGCGCGGCGCAGCGTGCCCGGGACGTCCAGGCCGTGCCGGGCGCCCGGCTTGGCCAGCAGGTCGGCGCCCATGTACTTCAGCGGGGTGCCCTGATGGGTGTGGATGTGCACACTGCCGGGGCGCTTGGCGGGTACGTCGGGCCAGTTGACGTTGTTGACGAAGTACCCGGCGCGCGCGGCCAGCCGGCGGAAGCGCGGGGTGGCGGGCAGGACGTACTCGACATCGGGCGGCAGCAGCCCGGCCCGCCGCGCCTGTTCGGCGTCGCGGACCACCCAGACCCCGCGCAGGTGCGGGGCGATCTCCCGCGCCTTGCGGTGGACGGCCGCCGGATCGCCGAGCACCCCGCGGTGCGAGAACGCCGAGTACAGGACGAGGTCCGGGTCCAGGGGGCGGCGGCCGTGCACCGCCGCCCAGCCGCCCTTCACCCCGCGCGCCGCCACCCGGCGGACCCGCCGCGCCCGCCGGCCCAGCTCCCGCTCGGCCCGCTCGGCCTGCCGCCGCAGCCGGTAGGCCGCGTAACCGCCCTCCAGGACGGCGAGGTCAGCGCCGACCGGTGCGCCCGCGGGCCGGTGCGCGCGGAACAGTTCGGCCGTGCGGTGGAAGAACTCGGCCTTGTCCGCCGCCGGCAGCCGGTCCGGCTTGGCGAGGATGTCCAGGCAGTGCTCGCCCATCTTGCGGTGCAGGTACGGCCGCCAGGAGGCCAGCTCCGGGTGCGCGTCCACGTACGCGAAGACCCGCTCGTACTGGTCGTGGACGTCGAAGTGCTTGCGGCTGGTGGTGGACAGGATGTTGCCCTGCCGGCGCTGGCGGTACAGCAGGCAGATCCGGTCGAGCACGGCGATCCGGCCGGCGGTGAGCAGGACCGGGAACGTCCAGGGCGTGTCCTCGTAGTAGCCGGGCGGGAAGGCGAAGCCGTGCGCCTCGACGAAGTCGCGCCGGTACAGCTTGTTCCACACGACCATCAGCAGGTCCAGGATCTCCGGCCGCTCGGCCGCCGTGAACGTCCCCTCGCCCGCCTCGGCCAGAACCCTCGCCAGGGCGTTGCGCCGCGTCCCGCCCCACCAGAAGGTGCGCGCGTAGTCGAAGACCAGCACGTCCGGGTCGCCGGTCTCGGCCAGCCGGTCGGCCATGGCGCGCAGCGCGCCCGGGGTGAGGGTGTCGTCGCTGTCCAGGAAGAAGAGGAAGTCGCCGGTGGCCAGGGGCATCGCGGCGTTGCGGGCGCGGCCGAGCCCGGCGTTCTCGGGCAGGTGCAGCACGCGCACGCGCGGGTCACGCTCGGCGTACTCGTCGAGGATCGCGCCCGAGCCGTCCGGGGAGCGGTCGTCGACGGCGATCACCTCGATGTCCCGGAAGGACTGGCCGAGGACCGAGTCGAGGCACTCGCGCAGGAAGCCCTGCACCTTGAAGCAGGGGACGATGATGCTGAAGCGGGGCACTGCTCTCGTCAGCTCCTCACGAACGGGACGGCGGCCCTCATGAAGGGGACGGCGGCCGGGGCCGGGGCACGCCGGGCGAGGGGGACCACGGGCGGCAGCGCCACCTCGGGCTCGCCGAGGAAGACCCGGCGTACGACGCGTTCGGCGGCCCGGCCGTCGTCGAACTGGCAGAACCGCTCCCGGAACGCCGCCCGCAGCGCCGCCGACCGGGCCCCCGCGAAGGAGCCCTCGCGGAAGAGGGCCGCCAGTTCCCCCGGGGTGCGCGCCACCGGGCCGGGCGGCGTCCGCATCAGGTCGAAGCAGACGCCCCGCGTCTCGCGGTACACGTCCCAGTCGTCGGCGTACACGACGATCGGGCGGTCCAGGTTGGCGTAGTCGAACATGATCGACGAGTAGTCGGTGACCAGCGCGTCGGCGGCCAGGCAGACCTCCTCGGTGGAGCGGTGCGCGGTCACGTCGATGACCCGGCCGCTGGCCGCGCGCCCGCCCCGGTCGTAGAAGTAGTGGGCGCGCAGCAGTACGACGACGTCGTCGCCGGCCGTCGCGCAGAACTCCTCCAGGTCCAGGCCGGGCTCGAAACCGGTCGCGTGGTCGCGGTGGGTGGGGGCGTACAGGACGGCCGTCGCGCCCTCGGGCACGCCCAGCGCGCGGCGGACGCGGGCCACGTCCCCGGCGCCCGCCGTCAGCAGGAGGTCGTTGCGCGGATAGCCGTACTCCAGGTTCTCGTACGCGCCGGGGAAGGCCCGCTCCCAGATCTCGGTGGAGTGCCGGTTGGAGGAGAGGTTGTGGTCCCAGCGGTCCACGCGCCGCAGCAGTTTGGTGAAGCTGCCGGTCTGGGCCGCGACCACCGGGTACGTCGACTGGTCGCAGCCCATCGTCTTCAGCGGGGTGCCGTGCTGGGTCTGGACGTGCACGCTGCCGGGCCGTTTGACGACGGCGTCGGCGAAGTTGGCGTTGTTCACCAGGTACTTGGCGCGGGCCAGCGCCTTCCAGGCACGGGGGCTGCCGATCAGGGCGTGGTCGACGCCCTCGGGCAGGGTGTGTTCCCGGCCGGGTTCGACCAGGAACACCGCGCGCAGGTGCGGGGCGAGTTCGAGGGCCCTGGCGTGCAGGGCGGCCGGGTTGCAGGCGTAGCCGCGTCCCCAGTACGCGCAGTACACGACGAGGTCGTCGTCGAGCGGCCGGCGCAGGTGCCACCGGTAGCCGAGGCGGGTGCGGACGGCGCGCAGCCTGGAGGCGGCGCCGGCGCCCGCCCGCGCGGCCCGCCCGGCGGCCCCGGCGGCGGCGGTCCGCGCGCGGAACGCGGGGTAGGCCAGGGCCGCGGGCAGCCGGTGCGGCAGTCCGGGGCGGTCCGCGGGCGGCCGGGGGCCGGCCGGGCGGTGGCCGCGGTCCAGGAGCCGTGCCCGGTCGAAGAAGGCGCGGCGGCGGCCCGCCGGCACCCGCCCCGGATGCCGGGCCGTCTCCGTCACGACCTCCATGACGTGTGCGAACAGGGCGGCGTAGCGTTCCGCGGACAGGCCCTGTGCGCGGGCCCGGACGAGCACCCGTTCCGACTGGTCGAGGAGGTCGAACTGGTGCTCGCCCGGGAGTTCGAGTCTGCTGCCCTGCCGGCGCAGCAGGTGCCGTACGACGACGCGGCGCAGGACGGCGATCCGCTCGGCGGCCACGACGACCTCGCCGCCCCAGCCGAGGTCGGTGTGGTGCCCGGCCGGGAAGGCGAGACGGCGGCCGGTCACGAAGGCGCGGCGGTAGGCGGCGCTCCACGCGGGCAGCCGCACACCGGTCAGGTGCGGGGCCTGGCCGGGCGCGAAGACGTGCGCGGGCAGCCTGCCGGGAAGACCGCCAAGGAGCCCGCCGGGAAGGCCGCCGAGAAGGCCGCCGGGAGGGACGCCGGCCGGGTCCGGTGGCAGGGGCAGCCCCTCCCACCAGGGCGTCCGCTCGTGCTCGAAGTACAGCGCGTCGACGTCACCGGTCTCCTCCAGCCGGCCGGCCAGCGCGGTCAGCGCGCCCGGCGTGAGCACGTCGTCGCCGTCCAGGAAGAGCAGGTACGCGCCGGTCGACGCGGCCGCCCCGGCGTTGCGCGCGCCGCTCAGGCCCGCGGACGGCGGGGAGTGCACCGGCCGCACCCGTGAGTCCCGGCGGGCGTGTGCGGCGGCCACGTCGGTGGCCGGGGCGCCGGGCCCGTCGCACACCGGGATCAGCTCGAAGTCGCCGTAGGACTGGGCGAGGACCGAGTCAAGGGCCAGGGACAGCCGGCCCGCCACACCGTGGGACGGGACGATGATGCTGAAGCGCGGCATGGGGCTCTCTCTTCGATCTCTCTTCGGGTGCTCTCGGCGGGTGCTCTCGGTCAGGCTCAGGCTCTTGCCGGTGGCTGTCGGCGGGCTCGCGTCAGTGGCTCTCGGTGACGGTCTGCGGGCCCGCGGGCGGGGGCACGGTGGCCAGCCGGGAACGGGCCCGGTCCGCGGCGGCCCGCGACGGCACCGGGTGGCGCTCGGCGAGCGGGACGACGGGAGGCAGCCCGGCCGCCTCGTCGCTCTGGCCGAGCACCACGTGCCGTACCACCCGCTCGGCGGCGCGTCCGTCGTCGTGGGGGCAGAACCGCTCGCGGAAGGCGGCCCGCAGCTGGGCGGAGCGCGAGCCGCGCCAGTGGCCGCCGGTCAGGATGTCGACCAGCTCGTCCGGGGTGCGGGCGACCGCGCCGGGCGGACGTGCGCGGACGTCGAAGTAGGTGCCGCGGGCCGCCTCGTACGCCTCCCAGTCGTCGGTGAGGAGCACGATCGGGCGGTCCAGGTTGGCGTAGTCGAACATGATCGACGAGTAGTCGGTGAGCAGGACGTCGGAGGCCAGGCACAGGGCTTCGACGCTCGGGTGGGCGCTGACGTCGATGACCCGGCCGCCCGGCGCGGGACCGTCCGGCGTGTCCTGGGCGGGACCGTCCTCGGCGGGGCCGTGGCGCGCGCTGGTGAGCGGGCCGTCGTGGAAGTAGTGGGCGCGGGCCAGGACGACGAAGCGCGGGCCGAGGCGCCGGGCGAGGCGCTCAAGGTCGAGGGCGGGGCGCTGGGTGCGGCGGTGGTCGCGGTGGGTCGGCGCGTACAGCACCGCGACCACGTCGTCCGGCACGCCGAGGGCCGCGCGCAGGGCCGCCACGTCGACCGAGGTGGCCCGCTGGAAGACGTCGTTGCGCGGGTAGCCGTACTCCAGCGTGGTGTAGCGGCCGGGGTAGACGCGCTCCCAGGTCAGCGTGGTGTGCCGGTTGGCGGACAGGACGTAGTCCCACTTGTCGACGCCGCGCAGCAGGTCCGCGAAGTCCATGGCGCCGCCCGCCGCGGGGCGCTCCTGGAGGTCCAGGCCCATGTGCTTGAGCGGTGTGCCGTGCTGGGTCTGCACGAACACCTGGCCGCGCCGCTTGACCAGGCGGCGGTCGAAGTTGACGTTGTTGACCAGGTACTTGGAGCGGGCCAGAGCCGTCCAGTAGGCCGCCGTGCCCGGGGTGAGCGGCCGGGTGCCGGCCGGGGTGGCGTGGTGGTGGCCGGGACGCGCGATCCACGCCGTGCGGATGTGCGGCGCGAACTCGCGGAACGCGGCCTCCAGTGCGCCCGGGTTGCAGCCGTGCCCGCGCCCCCAGTACGCGGCGAACACGGCCCGGTCGGCGCGCAGCGGCAGGCACAGCTGGAGCCGGTAGTGCGCCTGGAGCAGGGCGGCCCGCAGCGCGCGCAGCGAGGTGACGGCGGCCTTGGCGGTCCGGCGGCGCAGGGTCATCGAAAGCCGCAGCAGGCGGAACGTGCGGTGCAGGCCGAACCGGACCAGGGCGTGCCGCAGCCGGGGGCGCAGGGCCAGGCGGGCGCCCGGGCAGCGGTAGCGGCGGTAGTAGGTGCGGGCCCGGCGCAGGAACTCGGCGCGGCAGCCGCGCGGCAGCCGGCCGGGGCGGGTGAACACGGTGGTGAGGTGGTCGACCATGCGGCGGAACAGCACCGGCCGCCAGCAGGCCAGTTCGGGGCGCCGGTCCAGGAACGCGAAGAGGCGGTCGTACTGCGTGAAGACGTCGAAGTGCCGGCGGGTGGTGGTGCCCAGGATGCTGCCCTGCCGGCGCTGCCGGTAGTGCACGCACACCCGGTCCAGGGTCGCGATCGACTCCGCCGCCAGCAGCACCGGGTACGTCCAGGGCGTGTCCTCGTAGTAGCCGTCCGGGAAGGCGAGGCCCTCGCGCCGCACGAAGTCCCGCCGGTACGTCTTGTTCCAGGCGACCATCAGCACCCTGAGCAGTTCCGGGCGGTCGGCCAGCCGGAAGGGGGCCGGGCCGTCCTGGCGCAGTGGGGCGGTGACCTGGTCGGGGACGGGCCGACCGGTCCAGTCGGTGCGGGCGAAGCCGTGGACGAGGACGTCCGGTTCACCGGTCTCCTTCAGCCGGGCGGCGATCGCCCACAGCGCGTCCGGGGTGAGCGTGTCGTCGCCGTCCAGGAAGACGAGGTACTCGCCGCCGGCGCGGGCCATCCCGGCGTTGCGGGCGGCGCCGAGGCCCTGGTTCCCGTCCAGGTGGACGGCGCGCACGCGCGGGTCGCGGGCCGCGAACTCGTCGATGATCTCCCCGCAGGCGTCCGGCGAGCAGTCGTCGACGGCGATCAGCTCGAGGTCCATGAAGGACTGGGAGAGCACCGACTCCAGGCACTCGTGCAGATACGCCTGAACGCGGTACGCGGGGACGATGACACTGAACCTGGGCAACGGGGCATCCAAGGGTCGCGCGGGCGGTCGGTGCTGCCGTGCCCGGAAACGGCCGATGGAGTGAATTGGTTACGGTTCGCTACGGCATACGGGGGATCGCGGGTGAACGGAAGGGGGCGGACCGGTGCCGGTCCGCCCCCTGGGGGCCGCGTGGGTCGCCGCTCGGTGCGCGGCGGCTACTTGACCGCGCCCGCCATCACCCCGGACACGAACTGCCGCTGGAACGCGAAGAACACGGCCAGCGGGATCACCATCGAGATGAACGCGCCCGGCGCCAGGACGTCGACGTTGTTGCCGAACTGGCGTACCTGCGTCTGCAGGGCCACCGTGATCGGCTGGGTGCCGGACTTGGTGAACACCAGCGCGACCAGCATGTCGTTCCACACCCACAGGAACTGGAAGATGCCGAGGCTCGCGATGGCGGGCCCGCCCAGCGGCATCACCACCCGTGCGAACAGGCGCAGTTCACCGGCACCGTCGAGGCGGGCCGCCTCCAGCAGTTCGCGCGGGATCTCCGCGAAGAAGTTCCGCAGCAGGAACACCGCGAACGGCAGGCCGAAGCCGGTGTGGAACAGGATCACCCCGAAGATGGTGCCGAACAGGCCGATCTTTCCGAACAGTTCGGCGATCGGGATGAGCGCCACCTGCACGGGCACGACCAGCAGGCCGACCACGGCCAGGAACCACCAGTCGCGGCCCGGGAACTCCATCCACGCGAACGCGTAGCCCGCCAGCGAGCCGACCACCACCACGAGCACCGTCGCCGGGACCGTGATCAGGGCGGTGTTGAGGAGGGAGTGGGTGATGTCGCCGTTCTCCAGCAGCTTCTGGTAGCTGCCGAAGGTGAGCTGGGAGGGCTTGGTGAACACCGTCCACCAGCCGCCTGCGCTCATGTCCTCCGGTGAGCGCAGCGACGACAGCAGCAGACCGATCGTCGGCACCAGCCAGAACAGGCCCACCAGGATCAGGAACACCCGGACCAGGCCCCCGCCGGCGATCTCGGCGAGCCGGGAACCGAGCGGCTGCCGGGCCCGCGCGGGCGGCGCGGCGGGCACCGCCCGCGCTTTCGTGACGGCCTCGCTCGTCATCGCCGCACCTCCCGCCGCAGCCGCCTCATGTTGCTGTGTTCACCCGGGGGACGGCCCCCGGACCCCCGGCGGAGAGCGTGGGGCCCCCTCATCGCCGCACCTCCCGCCTGAGCCGACGCATGTTGAACACCATCACCGGGATCACCAGCAGCAGGAGGAACACCGAGATCGCGCTGGCCACGCCCGGGCGGCCCTCGGAGAAGCCCTTGCGGTACAGCTCCAGGGCCAGCACGTTGGCGTCGTCCTGCGAGGAGCCGGGGGCGATGATGAAGACCAGGTCGAAGATCTTCAGCACGTTGATCATCAGCGTGACCGCGACGACCGCGAGCACCGGGGCCAGCAGCGGCACGGTGACCCTGCGGAACACCTGCCACTCGTTCGCGCCGTCCACGCGGGCGGCCTCCAGCAGCTCCCGCGGCACACCGGCGAGGCCCGCGGCGATCAGCACCATCGCGAAACCGGCCCACATCCACACGTACGCGCCGATGATGGCCGGGGTGACCAGCGAGGGGCCGAGCCAGTCCACGCCGTTGTACGGGGCCTTGAAGTTGTCCGCGGGGAGTCTGAGGCGTGCCCCGTCGGCCTGCGCGGGCAGCGTGAAGGTGCCGTCGGCGGCGGCCTTCGCCGTGGCCACCACCTCGCCGTTCTTGACCGCCTCGATGCGCATGCCCGCGTAACCCAGCTCGGCCGGGTCCACCGCGCCGAGCCTGCCGACGCCCTTGCCGCGCGTGAAGTCCTGCCAGGTGGTGCCGGTGATCTTCCCCGGCTCCGCCTTCGCCTGGACCGCCTTCCTCGCGCTGCCCGGCATCTGGTCGGGGGCGACGCCGACCAGCGGCAGCGCCACCGACTGGCCCGTGTGCACCGGGCTCGTGGTCAGGAAGCCGCCGTGGTCGGGCGCGAGCGGTGAGTCGCGGCCCGGGTGGGCCTTGGGGAACGCCGACGACTGCGCGAAGGTGTCGTGGACGCCGACCCACACCGCGTTGGCGACGCCCTTGTCCGGGTCCTGGTCGTACACCAGCCGGAAGATGATCCCGGCCGCCAGCATCGAGATCGCCATCGGCATGAAGACGACCAGCTTGAACGCCGTGCCCCAGCGCACCCGTTCGGTCAGCACCGCGAAGACCAGGCCGAGCGCGGTGGCGACCGCGGGGGCGACCACCACCCAGATGATGTTGTTCTTCAGCGCGGTGCGGATGCCGTCATCGGTGAACAGCGCCTTGTAGTTGTCGAACCCGGCGAAGCCGTGGCCGGAGGAGTCGTAGAAACTGCGGACGATCGAGTACCCGATCGGGTAGACCACGAGCGCGCCGAGCAGCACCAGGGCGGGCAGCAGGAAAAGCGCCGCCACGGTCCTGCGGGTGCCGGTCACGCTCTTGCGCGCGGGGGGAACGGAGGGCGGCGCCGTCTGCTCGGCGGCACCCTCCGCGGCTGCCGACGTCATCGCCGGATCAGCTTCCGCCGCCGTACGCCGCCGCCGCGTCCTTCTCCAGTTTCGCCTGGGTGCCCGCGACGTCCGAGGGGTTCTTCAGGAAGTCCTGGAGGTCCTTCCACTCGCCCTTGCCCGGCGTGCCGCCGAAGGCCTGCGGGGCCTGGTCGGACATGTCGAAGCGGAAGTTGTCGCCGGAGTCGATCAGCGCCTTGGCGATCTTGCGCTGCACGTCGTTCGGGTACGCCGACTCCGGCACGTTCTTGTTCGGCGACAGGTATCCGCCGAGCCTCGCCTGGATCGTCGCCGCGTCCGGCGAGGCCAGGAACGTCACCAGGGCCTGTGCCGCCTTGGAGTCCTTGAGGATCACCGCCGCGTCACCGCCGGAGACCACCGGCGCGGTGGCGCCCACGGCCGGGAACGGGAACACCTTCGCGTCGGTGCCCACCTTCGCCTTGGTCTCACCGATGTTGACCTGCGCGAAGTCGCCCTCGTAGACCATGGCGGCCTTCGGCTGGTCGCCGCCGGTGAAGGTCTGGGTGACCGAGGCCGGGAACTCCACCTGGAGCGCACCGCTCTGGCCGCCCGCGACGTAGTCCTTCTTGGACCAGATCTGCGCGAGCGTGGTGAGCGCCTGCTTGACGGACGGGTCCGTCCACTTGATCTTGTGCTGGGCGAGCTGGTCGTACTTCTCCGGGCCCGCCTGGGACAGGTAGACGTTCTCGAACCAGTCGGTGAGAGTCCAGCCGTCGGCGCCGCCGATCGAGAACGGGGTGACCCCGGAGTCGTAGACCGCCTGCGCGGTGGTCAGCAGGTCCTTCCACGTCTTGGGCTCGCTCGCCCCTGCGCCCTCCAGAACCTTCGCGTTGTACCAGATCAGCGACTTGTTGGCGGCCTTGTAGTAGGCGCCGTACTGCTTGCCGCCGACCTTGCCGATGTCCTGCCAGCCCTGAGAGTAGTTCTTGGCGAGCTGCGCCTGCGCCTCGGGGCCGAGCGGCTTGGCCCACTTCTTGTCCACGGCCTGCTTGATGGCGCCCGGCTGCGGGAGGAGCGCCACGTCCGGCGGCTGACCGCCGGCGACCTTCGAACCGAGGAAGTTGATGATCGGGTCCTGTGCGGGGACGAAGGTGACCTTGGCGCCGGTGCGCTTGGTGAACTCCGCGAGGACCTTCTTGAAGTTGGCCTGCTCCGCCCCCGTCCAGACCGCGGCGACCTCCAGGGACGCGCCGTCCAGCTTGGGCAGGGTGACCGTCGTGCCGCCGCCCGTGCTCCCCGTGGTCCCGCCGCCGCTCGGGCCGTCGGCCTTCTTGTCGTCGCCCGAACCGCCGCACGCGGTCAGGGAGAGGGCCAGGGCGCCGGCGGCGACGACCGCCGCGGCCCTGGCCGCCCGGGCGGACCGGGCGGACCGCGCGGGCCCGTCGGACCGGGCCGGCCTGGTGGACCTGTCTGTCCGGATGGTGCTGCTCGTGCTGTGCATCACTGCCCCGTTCTTCGTCCGCGTCGAACGTCCGAGCGCTGTCCCGTGCTGCACTGTCCTACGCCGGGGCCCGCATGTCGGCAAGAGCGCCCACAGGCTCAACCCCGTGATCGTGACCAGGTCGTGACTGCACGTCAGCGCAGTTCGAGCGGGGCTCGCGCGGCGCTCGGGGCGGCGGCGACCCGCACCGGAGCGGCACTCAGATGAGGGACGGCACCCGGGCCGCCGACACTTCCCGCGCCGCCCGCTCCAACGCGCTCGCCAGCAGGGCCAGATCCGTCGGGCCGTTGCCCAGCTCGCGCACCGAACGGCGGGTGGGCGGATCGCCCATGCGATGCCACTCCAGCGGCACCACCGTGGGGCGTTGGGTCGCCGTCCGCGGGATACGGCCCGTGACCCGGCCGCCCTGGAACGGGGTCGTCCGGCCGTCGGCGGTGGTCAGCAGGCCCCGCCCCGGCGCCGGCTGACCACCGGACTCCGAGCCGTGGCCGCCCGGTGAGCCGTCCGCGCGGCCGGAGGCCGGCGGGTCGAGGACGACGCGCAGCGCGGCCCGGCGGACCGGTTCCGTCTGCGCCGTACGCCCGCCGGGCGCGGTGGCCGCCACCAGGTGGACGCCGAGCCGCTCGCCGTCGCGGGCCACCGCCTCCAGGGCGCGCACCACGGACCCGGCGGCGGGCCGGCCGGGCGAACCGAGCGCCGGTGAGACCAGGGCGTCCAGGTCGTCGACGACCACGACGAGCCGGGGCAGAGGCGGCGCCGCCTCGGCCCGCGCCCGCGCCGCCGCGGGCCGCAGCCGCAGCGTGGAACTGGGCGGGGTGTCGAGATCGGCCGCTCCCGTCCCCGTCCGGGGGCCGCTGTCCGCGCCGGGCGGCCCGGTGCGCTGGGCGACGATACGGCCGGACACCCCCCGCCGGCCGTGCCACTCGGCGAAGTCGGCCAGCCCCAGCAGCTCGGCCCGCCGCTTCAGCTCGGCGCTCAGCGACTGGGCGAACTCCCGCATGCGCACAGGGTCGTTGGCGGTGAGGTGCGTCGTCACGTGCGGTACGTCCGTACACACCCGCAGACCCTCACCGGGGCCGGTGCCGGTGCCGTCCCGGCCGTCCACCAGCACGATGCCGAGGCGGTCCGGACGCTCGGCGGCGGCCAGCGAGGCGACCACCGAGCGCAGCAGCTCCGTCCGGCCGCTGCCCGCCGGGCCCTCGACGAGCAGATGCGGTCCGTCGGCCACGAGGTCGGCGCAGACCGGCCCGCGCGGGCCGGCCCCGAGTATCGCCCAGGCCCGGCCGCCGAGCGCCCTGGCGTCGTCGGCCGCGTCCGCCCAGCGGGCCTGGAGCGACGCCGGGGTGGCCCGGGCCAGCCCCAGCTCGTCCAGCAGCCGCGCCGTGAGCGGCAGCGGCGCCGACACCGGGGCGGGCCGGTCGCCGTCCGCCGCCTCCGCCGACCGCAGCGGCGCCAGCGCCCGCGCGAACCGCTCGGCCCACGCCGGGGACACGGCGTCCACCACGGCCACGGTGCCCGGGGCCACGGGCCGCTGCGCCTGGCCGCCGGAGCGGGCCACGCGCATCAGCCGCAGCGCCGTCGCCACGTCACCGCTGAGCAGCGCGACGGCCCCGCACTCCCGGAACACCGGGGACAGCGCGCACGCGGCCTCGTAGGTCTCCGTCACCGGCGATGCCGCGGAGGCGGCCACCGCCTCCGCCAGGCACACCACATGGATCCCCGCGCGGGGGCCCTCGTGCGCCAGCCGCGCCACCGCTTCGCGGATCGTGGCACCGCCCGGGTCGCCGTCCACGACGACCACGGTGTACGGCCCGGCGAAACCGCCGCCCGCACCGGCAGGGCCCGAGCCGGACGCGTCCTCGCCGCCCGCGTGCGCCTCGCGCGCCCAGGAGGGACGGCGGGCGGACGAGGGGGCGGGCGCGGACGCGGTGGGCGGGGCGGGCGCGGGTATGTGGGCCGCCTCGGGGGCGTGGGGCGGGTGCGTCCCGGGCGACGGGAAGCCGTCGGGGTCCTGGTGGAGGGCGGCCGGCCCGGCGGCGCCGGTGCCCGGGGCGCCCGGTGCCGCCGCGTCGGTGCGGTCCGCCCGCAGCGGCGCCGGTGCCGGGGCCCGGGTGTCCGCCAGGTGGTCCTCCAGCCGGCGCAGGAGTTCGTCGGTGCGGGCCGTCGCCTGCTCGCGGTCGTAGGCCAGCAGCAGCCGGCAGTCCTGGCCGTGGCCGGGCCGCGCGTGGGGGAGCCAGCCGAGCCAGGACCACTCCGCCGTCCGCTCCTCCAGCGAGCGGGCGTGGTCGGTGCTGAGCAGCACGATCTCAAGGGTGTCGGGGGAGTGCAGCGCGGCGAGCTGGGCCAGCACCGCGCGGGCCAGCCCGGACAGGCGGGCCCGCGGTCCGGCCAGGCCCAGCGACCCCACCTCGCGCAGGTCCGCCGTCACCGGCACGACGGGCAGCAGCCGGCCCGAGCCGTCGGGCGCGGCGCGGTCGGCCGTGCCCAGGCGCACGGTCAGGGCCTCGGGGTGCGCCGGGCCGCGCTCCCACAGCCGCGGGCCGGGGCCCAGCACGGTCAGCAGCAGGGCCGCCGGGTCCGGCCAGGTCTCCGGCAGCTGGGGCGCCGCGCAGGCCTCGGGCAGCGTCCGCTCGGGGGCCCCGGCCGCCGGGTCGTCGTACGCCTCGCCGCGGGCCGCCGCCGGTTCGCCGCGCCCGCCGGCCAGTCGCCGCGCCCACGCGCCGAGCCCGCCGCGCCTGCGCAGGCCCTGGGGCACCTCCGTGCCCCGCAGGGGCGTGCCCTTGCGGCCGCTCGCTTCGAAGGCGTCGTCCTCCTCCGCGGGGACACCGGGGCGACCCGCGATCCCGGACCGGCCCGCGTGGGTGTCCCCGTCCCGGCTCTCGATCCGCGGGGCGCGGCTCTGCGCGGGCACCAGGTAGGGGTCGGCGGGCTGCGTGGGGCCGCGCTCCCAGTCGTGCGGGGCCGCCCCCTGGGCGTCTTCGGAGGCCCAGGCGGCGGTGCCGGTTCCCGACGTGGTCGCCGCCGTCCTCGCTCCCGTGTGCGTCCCCGGCTCCGCTGCCGTACGGCCCGGGGGTTCCGTTTCCGTACGGTGCGCGCCGGGGCGTACGCCCCGGGGGGCCGTGTCGGCCACGCGCGCGTGGCCCTCGCCGTCCGGGGCCGTCTCCAGGCGTGCCGCCGGTCCCGCGGACGGGGTCAGGCGCAGGACGGACTCGCCGATGCGCAGCAGGGCGCCCGGGGCGAAGCGGACCGGGCGGGGGTCCACGGGCCGGCCGTCCAGCACCGTGCCGTTGGTGGAGCCGAGGTCGGCGACCTGGACCCGGCCGTCGGGGGCGACGGTCACCGCGCAGTGCACGCGGGAGACGTCGGGGTCGTCGAGGGGGACGTCGGCGTCGGCGGAGCGGCCGACCGTGATCTGGCCGCCGTGCAGCAGGTGGACGCCGCCCGCGTCCGGGCCCGCGATCACGTGCAACCGGGTGGGGGCCTCGTCCAGCTCGGGGTGCGGCTCGGGCTGGGCGGGAGCGCCCAGGGACAGCACCGCGCCGTCCAGCAGCGGGGGCTCGCCGAGCGTGCAGCGCTGGGCGTCGAGCCGCTCCGCGCCCGCGTACAGCACCACCGGACCGGCGCCGGGCTCCCGGCCGCCCCGCTCGGCGGCACCGCGCTCGCGGCCGGCCCGCTCGGAGGCCGCCCCGCCGTCACCGGCGACCGCGGCGGCGAGGGCCGAGGCCACCGCGGCCAGGGCCGTCCCCGCGGGCGCCGTGACCAGCACGTCACGGCTCGCGGCGCGGGCCCGGGCCGTGGGGGAGGGCGGGCCCAGCGGGTCTACGACGGTCAGCCGGATCTGCATCGCCGTCAGCGGTCCCTTCTGCGCGGGCGCCCGAGAACGGGGAGGGGACGATGCCGCTCCGCGACCCCCCAACCGCGGACATTCCCCCCACCGCCGCACGGGCACGTCGGCCAGTACTGCAGGCATCCTCGCACCTGCCACTGACACCGCGCCCGCCGCCCGCCGCCAAGTGATCTTGATTGGTCGGCTCTGCCCCCAAAAGTGCCTGGCCGATGCCCCGCGGATGACCGCTTGAGATCGGTCACGTCCGTTTCCGGCAACCTGAGGGTCCGGATCGAGCGTCTTCCCTTCGAACGAAGACGTCGGACGAAGACGTCGGACGGAGGCGTCGGACGGAGACGTCGAACGAAGACTTGGGCCGACACTCACGGCACGGCACGGCACGGCACGGAGCCGGTGACCGGGAACCCCCGGGCCCCCGGGAACGCCGACCCGGGGGCCGGGAATTTCGACAGGCCGGTGCCGGGCGGGTCGGCACTACAGTGTGTCGGAACGTAGGCAAGCAACAGGGAGCGCATGACGTGCGGCCGGTAGGCAGCAAGTACCTCCTGGAGGAGCCGCTCGGACGCGGTGCCACCGGGACCGTCTGGCGAGCCCGCCAGCGAGAGACCGCGGGGGCCGAGGCGGCGGTGCCGGGACAGCCCGGCGAGACCGTCGCGATCAAGGTCCTCAAGGAAGAGCTGGCGAACGACGCCGACATCGTCATGCGGTTCCTCAGGGAACGGTCGGTGCTGCTCCGGCTGACCCACCCGAACATCGTGCGGGTGCGCGACCTGGTCGTCGAGGGCGACCTGCTGGCGCTGGTCATGGACCTCGTCGACGGCCCCGACCTGCACCGCTACCTGCGCGAGAACGGCCCCCTCACCCCCGTCGCCGCCGCGCTGCTCACCGCGCAGATCGCCGACGCGCTCGCCGCGAGCCACGCCGACGGGGTCGTCCACCGCGACCTGAAACCGGCCAACGTCCTGCTGAAGCAGGACGGCGGACAGATGCACCCGATGCTGACCGACTTCGGCATCGCCCGCCTGGCCGACTCGCCGGGGCTGACCCGCACCCACGAGTTCGTCGGCACGCCCGCGTACGTGGCGCCCGAGTCCGCCGAGGGCCGCCCGCAGACCTCCGCCGTCGACATCTACGGCGCCGGCATCCTGCTGTACGAGCTGGTCACCGGCCGGCCGCCGTTCTCCGGTGGCTCCGCGCTGGAGGTTCTGCACCAGCACCTGAGCGCCGAACCGCGCCGCCCCTCCACGATCCCCGATCCGCTGTGGACGGTGATCGAGCGCTGCCTGCGCAAGAACCCCGACGAGAGGCCCAGCGCCGAGAACCTCGCACGCGGCCTGCGTGTCGTCGCCGAGGGCGTCGGCGTGCACGCGAACGCCGCGCAGATCGCCGCCGCGGAGGGCGTCGGCGCGTTCCTCGCGCCCGACCCGGCGCCCGCGCCCGTGCCCGTGCCGGACGGCGTGCCCGGCGCCGCCGACCCCACCCAGGTCCTGCCGCACGGCACACCCGCGTACGACCCGAACGGCGCGACCAGCGTGCTGCCGCACACCGGCGCCCCGCAGGGACCGGACGGCCCGCTGGGCGCCGCCGATCCGACCACCGTGATGCCCCAGGGTGCCGCGGGTCCCACGCGCGCGATGCCGCCCGTGCCGCCGGGACAGCAGCCGGATCAGCCGCACCCCTGGCAGTCCCAGCTGCGCGCGGCCCGCGACCGCAACGAGCAGACGCAGATGCAGTACCTCGACCCGACCGAGGACCCGCTGCGCCGCCGCCCCCAGCGGCAGGTCGCCCGGCCCCAGCAGCAGCCCCACCACCAGCAGCCGCAGCAGCCCGGCTACGGCTACCCCCAGCAGCAACCGCCGCAGCAGCCCCGGTACGCGACCCCGCAGCCCCAGCCGCAGCAGTACGCCCCGGCGCCGCAGCGGCCCCGCGAACCCCAGCGGTACGCGCCGCCGCCCGCCCCCGAGCCCCAGCGCCCGGCACGCGAGCCCCGGCCCCCGCGGCAGCGCGGCGCGAACCCGATGAAGATCCCCGGCCTGGGCTGCCTGAAGGGCTGCCTGTTCACGATCGTCATCCTGTTCGTCGCGGGCTGGCTCGTGTGGGAGCTGAGCCCGTTGCAGGGCTGGATCGGCACCGGCCGGGGCTACTGGTCCCAGCTGACCCACTGGGTCCACCAGGCGGGCGGCTGGGTGAAGAACCTCAGCGGCAACTGACCCGGCAACCGACGACGCGGGCGCCGCGTGCCTCCTGGGCGCGCGGTGCCCGCCTGTTCACGCTCTGGTCGCGCGGTGCCCGCCTGTTCACGCTCTGGTCGCGCGGTGCCCGCCTGTTCACGCTCTGGTCGCGCGGTGCCCGCCTGTTCACGCTCTGGTCGCGCG
>NZ_JBHJUW010000016.1:0-38164 GCF_042268205.1 Streptomyces sp. NPDC056160 | reverse complement strand
CGGTGCCCGCCTGCTCACCCTCCTGGGCGCGCGGTGCCCGCCTGGTGTCGCGTCCCCCGCGAGTTTGGAGATTTGTCGATACCTGGCGGGTGATTTCCGTCTCCGCGGTGAAGGTTGCCTCGTCGGACGCGTAGCTTTGTCGGCAACACGCGTCTGTAGGAGCAGTCTTGGCACGGAAGATCGGCAGCCGGTACACCGCGAACCAGATCCTGGGACGGGGCAGCGCCGGTACGGTGTGGCTGGGCGAGGGACCGGACGGCCCCGTCGCCATCAAGCTGCTGCGTGAGGACCTCGCGTCCGACCAGGAACTCGTGGGCCGCTTCGTGCAGGAGCGGACGGCGCTGCTGGGCCTGGAGCACCCGAACGTGGTCTCCGTGCGCGACCTGGTGGTCGACGGCAACGACCTCGCCCTGGTCATGGACCTGGTCCGCGGTACCGACCTGCGCACCCGCCTGGAGCGCGAGCGGCGGCTGTCCCCCGAGGCGGCCGTGGCCATCGTGGCCGACGTGGCCGACGGGCTGGCCGCGGCGCATGCCGCCGGGGTCGTGCACCGGGACGTCAAACCGGAGAACGTGCTCCTCGACATGCAGGGCCCCCTCGGCCCCGGCGGCTCCCACCCGGCGCTGCTGACCGACTTCGGTGTCGCCAAGCTCATCGACTCCCCCAAGCGCACCCGCGCGACGAAGATCATCGGCACCCCGGACTACCTCGCACCGGAGATCGTCGAGGGGCTGCCCCCGCGCGCCGCGGTGGACATCTACGCCCTGGCGACGGTGCTGTACGAGCTGCTGGCCGGCTTCACCCCCTTCGGCGGCGGCCACCCGGGCGCGGTCCTGCGCCGTCACGTCACCGAGACCGTGGTCCCGCTGCCCGGCATCCCCGACGAGCTGTGGCAGCTCGTCGTGCAGTGCCTGGCCAAGGGGCCGGCCTCCCGCCTGCGGGCGTCCGAGCTGGCGGCCCGCCTGCGCGAGCTGCTGCCGCTGCTCGCCGGCATGCCGCCCCTGGACGTGGACGAACCGGGCTCCGACCCGGCGCAGGAGCCCGGGGAGGAGGAACCGGAGGACACCGCGGCGCCGGCCGGCGAGCGCGCGCGCCGCCGGGGGGCCGTCCCGCTGGTGCCCGGCGCGCAGCCGGACTCCAACCGGGACACGCACACCTCGATGCGGGTGCCCGCGCCCGACGAGCTGGCCGGCGGCGCCCTCGGCACGGCCCGCGCGCCCCGGACGCCCGGCGCCCCCCGCCCCGGCTCGGCCCGCAATCGTGCCGCCGCGCGCCGCCGCCGCATCACCCTGAGCGTGGCCGGTCTGGTGCTCGTGGGCGCCGTCGGCGCGGGCGCCTGGTGGGCGTCCTCGGGCGACGACGGCGGAGCGCCCGCCCGGGACACCAGGCACTCGGCCCCCTCCTCGCCCTGAGCGCGCATCCCGCCGCCCGGCGCTGGCCGCGCGGCGGAGCCGTTACGCTGGAGGCGTGGCAGTCGTCGATGTATCCGAAGAGCTGAAGTCCCTCTCCTCGACCATGGAGTCGATCGAGGCCGTTCTGGACCTCGAGAAGATGAGGGCAGACATCGCCGTGCTCGAGGAGCAGGCGGCCGCGCCGTCCCTGTGGGACAACCCGGACGAGGCGCAGAAGATCACCAGCAAGCTCTCCCACCTCCAGGCGGAGGTCAGGAAGGCCGAGGCGCTGCGCGGCCGGATCGACGATCTCGCTGTGCTGTTCGAGATGGCCGAGGAGGAGGACGACCCGGACACCCGCGCCGAGGCCGAGTCCGAGCTGGCCTCCGTGCGCAAGGCGCTGGACGAGATGGAGGTCCGCACCCTCCTGTCCGGCGAGTACGACGCCCGTGAGGCCCTGGTCAACATCCGCGCCGAGGCCGGTGGCGTCGACGCCGCCGACTTCGCCGAGAAGCTCCAGCGCATGTACCTGCGCTGGGCAGAGCAGCACGGCTACAAGACCGAGGTCTACGAGACGTCGTACGCCGAAGAGGCCGGCATCAAGTCGACGACCTTCGCCGTCCAGGTCCCCTACGCCTACGGCACGCTCTCGGTGGAGCAGGGCACGCACCGGCTGGTGCGCATCTCCCCCTACGACAACCAGGGCCGGCGGCAGACCTCCTTCGCGGGCGTCGAGATCCTTCCCGTGGTCGAGCAGACCGACCACGTCGAGATCGACGAGTCCGAGTTGCGCGTGGACGTCTACCGGTCCTCCGGTCCGGGCGGCCAGGGCGTGAACACCACCGACTCCGCGGTCCGCCTCACCCACCTGCCCACCGGCATCGTCGTCTCCTGCCAGAACGAGCGCTCCCAGATCCAGAACAAGGCCACGGCGATGAACGTCCTCCAGGCCAAGCTGCTGGAGCGGCGCCGCCAGGAGGAGCAGGCCAAGATGGACGCCCTCAAGGGCGACGGCGGCAACTCCTGGGGCAACCAGATGCGTTCGTACGTCCTGCATCCGTACCAGATGGTCAAGGACCTGCGCACCGAGTTCGAGGTCGGCAACCCGGAGGCCGTGTTCAACGGCGAGATCGACGGGTTCCTGGAGGCCGGTATTCGCTGGCGCAAGCAGCAGGAACAGCAGAGCAAGTAAAGAACGGACGCTTTGTCGACAAGGCAACTGCCGCTTTCTGAGCGGCAGTTGCCTTTTCCGTCCCCGATGTCTGGGTTTTGCGTCACACTCACATCGCTCTTCCTCCGGCAAAGAGCGCGTACTCGGACATCGCGGTCGCAACGGCCTTGACGTTGCTTTGAAATATGGGAAGGGTGAAGCGTGGCATGCGTACGTACGGGGCGCATGTGAACCGGGGGGCTCCACAGTTTCAGCTACCCGTCGATCACGGCCCCGAGCGCGGCCTCATTGACGATCGGCTACTGGGGGTAGCGAACATATGACGAAGAAGACGCGGGTCCGGGTCGCGCGCATAGCCGCGGGCGCCGTGATCGCCGCGGGTGCCTCGCTGACCGCCGCGGGCGCGGCTTCCGCGCTGGACGCGAACGTGCAGGTGGGTCCGGTCAGCCTCGGCCTGAAGACGGGGGGTGACCCCTGCGACATCGTCGTCGACCCTAGCTGCGGCGAAGGCGACAACGGCGGGTCGGGCGACAACGGTGGCTCGGGCGACAACGGCGGGTCGGGCGACAACGGTGGCTCGGGCGACAACGGTGGTTCCGGGGACAACGGTGGCTCGGGCGACAACGGTGGTTCCGGGGACAACGGTGGCTCGGGCGACAACGGTGGTTCCGGGGACAACGGTGGCTCGGGCGACAACGGTGGCTCGGGCGACAACGGTGGCTCCGGGGACAACGGTGGCTCGGGCGACAACGGTGGCTCGGGCGACAACGGTGGTTCCGGGGACAACGGTGGTTCCGGGAACAACGGTGGCTCGGGCGACAACGGTGGCTCAGGCAACGGCGGTGGCACCGGCGGCAACGGCGGGGGCAACGGAGGCAACGGCGGTGGCGACACCACCGGCGGCACCACCCCCGACGGTGGCAGCGGCGGCTCCAGCAGCTCCGGCGGCTCCGGCGGCCCGGCTCCGCAGGAGCAGGGCTCCTCGGCCCTGACCGACACCGGCTCCACCACGCCGTCCGGCACCCCGGCGAACACCGCTCCCCAGGGCAGCGGCAAGCAGCTGGCCGAGACCGGTGCGGGTCAGACCGCGTTCCTGCTGATCGGCGCCGCGACGATGATCGCCGGCGGCATCGGCTTCCGCGTACTGCCGCGCATGATGTCGGGCCGCGGCGGCGCCGCCGCCTGAGCGTGTCCACGGCCCCACGGGGCGTGACCGGAACACGGGGAGGGGCCCGGAGCGAAACGCACGCTCCGGGCCCCTTCGCCCTGTCCGGCTCGCCGCCGCGGCTACGCCGTCTGGTGCGCCAGCAGCGCCACCCCGGCGATCAGCACCGCCAGCAGTACGATCAGCGCCATCGGGTTCAGTCCGGCGAGGAAGTTGTTCTCCTGCTGCAGCCGCTCGCGGTTGGCGCGGCACACCGGGCACCGGCCCTCGCTCACGGGCGCCGCGCAGTTCGCGCACACCAACCGGTCGTACGTCATGCGCTCGCCCTCCTTGCACCGGTTTCCCTACCCACAACGCCCGCGGCGCCGCGAACGTTCCCCTCTCCACCATGCCAGGTTCCCCCGTATTCAGCGCGGGGTCCGCCCGGAACCCGTAGCGGGCGAAGACAAAACGTACAACTATCCCCAACCCCGGCCGGTGACTGCGCTCGCACACCCGACTCGCGTATGGTCACGCTCATCTACCCCCGGCGACCCGTGGTGCATCCGTGATCCGATTCGACAATGTCTCCAAGGTCTACCCCAAACAGACCCGCCCCGCCCTCAGGGATGTCTCCCTGGAGGTCGAGAAGGGCGAGTTCGTGTTCCTCGTGGGGTCCTCCGGCTCCGGAAAGTCCACCTTCCTGCGGCTGATCCTCCGCGAGGAGCGGTGCAGCCACGGCCAGGTGCACGTCCTGGGCAAGGACCTCGCGCGGCTCTCCAACTGGAAGGTGCCGCAGATGCGGCGCCAGTTGGGCACCGTCTTCCAGGACTTCCGCCTGCTGCCGAACAAGACGGTGGCGGAGAACGTGGCCTTCGCGCAGGAGGTCATCGGCAAGTCGAAGGGCGAGATCCGCAAGTCCGTGCCGCAGGTGCTGGACCTCGTCGGGCTCGGCGGCAAGGAGGACCGCAGGCCGGGCGAGTTGTCCGGTGGTGAGCAGCAGCGCGTCGCCATCGCGCGGGCGTTCGTGAACCGGCCCAAGCTGCTGATCGCCGACGAGCCCACCGGCAACCTCGACCCGCAGACCTCCGTCGGCATCATGAAGCTGCTCGACCGGATCAACCGGACGGGCACCACCGTGGTGATGGCGACCCACGACCAGAACATCGTGGACCAGATGCGCAAGCGCGTCATCGAGCTGGAGAAGGGCCGTCTCGTCCGCGACCAGGCGCGCGGCGTCTACGGCTACCAGCACTGAGAAGTCCACGACGGAAAGGCTTGACCAGACGCCATGCGCGCCCAGTTCGTCCTGTCGGAGATCGGTGTCGGTCTCCGCCGCAACCTGACGATGACGTTCGCCGTCATCGTCTCCGTGGCCCTGTCCCTGGCCCTGTTCGGCGGCTCGCTGCTGCTGAGCGACCAGGTGACCAAGATGAAGGGCTACTGGTACGACAAAGTCAACGTATCGATCTTCCTCTGCAACAAGAGCAACGCCGAGTCCGACGCCAACTGCGCCAAGGGCGCGGTCACCGAGGACCAGAAGAAGGCGATCCTCGCCGACCTGCAGAAGATGTCGGTGGTGGAGAAGGTCACGTACGAGTCCCAGGACGAGGCGTACAAGCACTACAAGGAGCAGTTCGGGCACTCCCCGCTGGCCGCCTCGATCACGCCGGACCAGATGCAGGAGTCGTACCGGATCAAGCTGAAGAACCCCGAGCAGTACCAGGTCATCGCCAGCGCCTTCAACGGCCGTGACGGCGTGCAGTCCGTGCAGGACCAGAAGAGCATCCTGGACAACCTCTTCACCCTCCTCGGCTATCTGAACCTGGCCGCGCGGGGCGTGATGCTGGTGATGCTGACGGTGGCGATGCTGCTGATCGTCAACACCGTGCGGGTCTCCGCGTTCAGCCGGCGCCGGGAGACCGGCATCATGCGCCTGGTCGGCGCCTCCGGCTTCTACATCCAGGCGCCGTTCATCATGGAGGCCGCCGTCGCCGGGCTCATCGGCGGCATGCTGGCCTCCTCCTTCCTGGTGGTCATCCAGTACTTCGTGATCGACCACGGAGTGGCGCTGTCGTCGAAGCTCCAGCTGATCAACTTCGTGGGCTGGGACGCCGTGGTCACCAAGATCCCGCTCATCCTCGCCGTGAGCTTCCTGATCCCCGCCCTGGCCGGGTTCCTCGCGCTGCGCAAGTACCTGAAGGTTTGACACACGCCGACGGGGCCGCACCGCCGAGCGCGCGTGCGGCCCCGTCGCGTTGTCCTAGACTCACCGCCATGTCAGGCCGAGACCCCTTCTGTCAGCCCCGCCGCAGCCGCTCCGGGGCCGGTCTGACGTTGGTCTTCGTGGGGGTCCTCGTGGCGGGCGC
Source organism: Streptomyces sp. NPDC056160 (assembly GCF_042268205.1). NCBI lineage: Bacteria > Bacillati > Actinomycetota > Actinomycetes > Kitasatosporales > Streptomycetaceae > Streptomyces > Streptomyces sp. NPDC056160. The sequence continues at coordinate 32,089 of NZ_JBHJUW010000016.1, read as the reverse complement.
GGCGACCGGTTCCCTGCCGGGTCACGAACGCAGGTCCGCGGCGGCGGACCGTCCGGCCCCGTCCGCGTCCGCCTCCGAGCCGTCCTCCGTGTCTCCTTCCGCCTCCGGTCCGTCGGCCGCCGCGAGCCGGCACGAACAGGTCGCGCGGGCCGCCGCCGAGGCCATGGCGGCCGGCAAGTCACCGGTGGAGGCCGCCGAGCACGCCGTCAGCCGCAGCGGCGACCGCTGGGGCGCCGTCTACTCCCCGGGTGACTTCGCCGAGTTCCAGGAGTCGCTGGCGGGCCGGTACACCGGAGTCGGCCTGTGGGCGCGCCGGGAGCGGGACGGCCGGATCGACGTCATGAAGGTGCAGACCGGTTCGCCCGCCGCCGACGCCGGGATCCGCGCGGGCGACCGGCTGCGCAGCGTGGACGGCGCGAAGGTGGACGGGCTGCCCGTCACCGACGTCGTCTCCTTACTGCGCGGCGACGCCGCCGACGCGCCCGCCGGGACCTCCGTCACCCTGGGCCTGGAGCGCGGCACGCGCGCGTGGTCGCGGACGCTGCGCCGGGCCCGCCTGTCCACGGCCCCCGTCACCGTGCGGCGCCTGGCCGACGGGACGACGGTCATCCGGATCAGCGCCTTCACCAAGGGTGTGGGCGACCGGGTCCGTACGGCGGTACGCGCCGCGCCGCCCGCCTCCGGGATCGTCCTGGACCTGCGCGGCAACTCCGGAGGCCTGGTCACCGAGGCGGTCACCACGGCCTCCGCCTTCCTGGACGGCGGCCTGGTCGCCACCTACGACGTCGACGGCAGGCAGCGGTCCCTGCACGCCGCACCCGGCGGCGACACCACCAGGCCCCTGGTCGCGCTCGTCGACGGCGGCACGATGAGTGCGGCCGAGATGCTCACCGGGGCGCTCCAGGACCGCGGCCGGGCCGTCGTCGTCGGTTCCCGGACCTTCGGCAAGGGCTCGGTGCAGATGCCGACGCGGCTGCCCGACGGTTCCGTCGCCGAGCTGACCGTCGGCCACTACCGCACCCCCGGCGGGCGCGGCGTGGACGGCCACGGCATCACCCCGGACCTGGAGGCCGGCGGCGACCCGATGGGCCGGGCGCGTACGGTCCTGACCGGCCTGGGCGACCCGTCCTGACGCTCGAGCCGGGAAAATGAACTTTCCGCACACCCCCTGTGTGGTGCCAAAATGGTCGGCACTATGGCTAAGGAAAAAGGGCGCAAGCTGATCGCGCAGAACAAGAAGGCGCGGCACGACTACCACATCCTCGACACCTACGAGGCCGGTCTGGTCCTCACCGGCACCGAGGTGAAGTCGCTGCGCCAGGGGCGGGCGTCGCTGGTCGACGGCTTCGTGCAGCTGGACGATCACGAGGCGTGGCTGCACAACGTGCACGTGCCGGAGTACAGCCAGGGCACGTGGACCAACCACAGCGCCCGGCGCAAGCGGAAGCTGCTGCTGCACCGCGAGGAGATCGAGAAGCTGGAGTCGAAGTCCCAGGAGACGGGTCACACGATCGTGCCCCTCGCCCTGTACTTCAAGGACGGCCGCGCCAAGATCGAGATCGCGCTGGCGAAGGGCAAGAAGGAGTACGACAAGCGGCAGACCCTCCGCGAGAAGCAGGACCGGCGCGAGGCGGAGCGGGTGATCTCGGCGGTGCGGCGCAAGGAGCGGGCGTAGCGGCGCCCCGGCGGGGGCGGGCACGCGGGGGCCCGGGAATAAGCTGGCAAGGACCCGCGTTGGTCACGTACGATGGCAACGCACCGCACAGCCGGTGCGACTCCCTTCTGAGGAAGGGCCCCTCTCCGGAGGGTGGGTTTGAAAAATCAACATGGGGATGATCGGTTTCGACAGCGGCTGTCGAAGCAGGGGAAGCGTGTCGAGGAAGCGGCCATGATCTCGTAAACCACAGGCCGAAAAAAATAATCGCCAATACCAAGCGCGATTCCTCCCAGCAGGCCTTCGCCCTCGCTGCCTGATCTCAGGTAGCGATCGCGAGCCTCCTATAAGGGAGTGTCAGCCCGGGGCTGTTCCCGACCCGGATCCTGGCATCAGCTAGGGGACTAAACCTTGATCCCGGTCACGGGGTGAAGAGGGAAACCAAACAGTGACTGAGCCCGTCGGAGACTTGTCCGCGTGATCTCCGGGGCCGAGAAAATCGAAGCGGACTGCACACGGAGAAGCCCTGGTTCCGCACCGTTGGACGCGGGTTCGATTCCCGCCATCTCCACTCACCCGCACCGCGGGTACCCCATGTGAGACAAAGGCCCTGCCGCTTTTGAGCGGCGGGGCCTTCGTCGTGCGGGCGGTGCCCCCTACAGGTAGGTCACCTGGTGCACGTACAGGCATTCGTGCCGGGGCACCACCAAATACAGGAAGAACCCGCCGGGTACGTGGGCGATGTCGCCCTTCGGGCCCGTGCCCTGGTATGCCGTGCCGTCGAGGTAGAAGGCCGCGGCGGCACGGACCAGTTCGTCGGCCTTCTTCTCGACCTCCGCCACGAGTGAGGGCGGGGCACCCCCGATGACGTGAACCTCGCTGGGGTCGTACTCCCATCGCCAGTTCAAGCGGACACCGCCTGTCGGGCCTCGGCCTCGACCGCGTGCAGTTCGTCCATCGCGGTGCGGAACTCGGGGGCGTCCTTGCCGCTGCTCTCGTTGAGGGCAGTGAGCGCGGCGTGGTGGCGCGCGTGGAGGTCCGGGCGTCGTTCGATCTCGACCTGGACCTGCCAGTGGGTGAGCCAGTGCTGGAGGTGGCCGATCCTGCCGTCCTGGATGGCGGTGGCCAGCGCCTGCTCCTTGTGCTGTTCCATCTCACCCAGCCGGTGCGGAGCGACACGGGCCAGGGCGACCCGGACCGCCTCGGGGGAGCGTTCGGGGCGCGGGACGAGTTCGTGTCCCTGCTCGGGATGCGTGGTCACGCCGGGCTCCTTCGGTGTGCTGTGTGCCCACGGTACTGGCAACCACCGACATCAGCAGGCGGTCCGAGGACACGCGTCCAGCTCGAACCAGACCGTCTTGCCGATCCCGCCGGGCCGGGGTTCCGCTCCCCAGTCGTCCGCCAGTTCGGCAACCAGGGCCAGGCCCCGGCCCGACTCGTCCTCCGGTGCCGCCTCGCGGGGCACCGGCAGGCTCTCGTTCGCGTCGGTGACCGTCACGCGCAGCCGGCCGGTGTCGTCCAGCACGCAGCGGGCCCAGATCTCGCGTCCGGGCGCCGTCCTCGCGTGCCGGTACGCGTTCGTCATCAGCTCGCTCAGCAGGAGTACGGCCGTCTCCGTCACCTCCTCCGGGACCTTCCACGACGCCGCCTGCTCCCGCAGGTACGTCCGCGCCCGCCCCACGCTGCGGGCGCGGCGCGGCATGCGCCACTCGATGTCACGGGGCAGCGCGCCGGGCGAACGGCGGGGCGTGGTGCTGGGGGAGGGCGTCGTCGGCATGGGCGTGGGGTTCCTCGCGTGTGGGCTCCGTCGTTCGGCGGCACCAGGCTGCGGGTCTCCGCGCCGCCCCGGGAGTGTCCCGAGCGGTACGCGGCGCGACTGTACCCGGACGGTGCGTGTGGCGGCGGCCCGCGATGAGAACATGAGGGCTCAGCAACTACACCGCTGTAGAGGGACGCACGCACATGTTCGAACAGCTCAAGAACCTGAAGAACCTCAAGGACAAGGTCGAGGACCTCGCCGAGACCCACGGCGACAAGATCTCCGCCGGCCTGGAGAAGGCCGGTGACTTCATCGACGACAAGACCGGCGGCAAGCACCACGACAAGATCGACTCCGCCGTCGACAAGGCCCAGGACTACATCGAGAAACTGGGAGAGAAGGACGAGAAGGGCTCGGAGAAGGGCTCTGAGAAGACGGACTGAGCCGTCGGCCGCGCGCCCTTGCGTGTGTAACTCGGCCGAACCGCGGAAACGCCCCATGGCCGGTGACTAGCCTCAGGGTGGCGAGTCGGGTACACAGCGTGTATGTACGCGCTGTGTCGGCGGGAGGCGGGTGAGGGCGCGTGGCCACGGGGGAGTCCCAGCAGGCGCAGCAGAACTGGCGGTACTGCGGCGGACAGATCAAGCTGTGGCGCGAGGAGGCCCAGGTCAGCCGCCAGGCCCTGGCCGAGGAGGCCGGGTACGACTACGAGTACGTCAAGTCGATGGAGTGCGGGCGGCGCAGGCCGACGTTGCGGTTGTTGCAGATCGCGGATCAGTTGTGCGGGGCGCGGGGGAAGTTGAGTGCGGCGCACGAGTACCTGAAGCCGGAGCCGTTCCCGGAGCGTACACAGCAGTACGTGCTCGTGGAGGCCGAGGCGATCACCATGCAGTGGTACGAGCCGCTTCTGGTCCCAGGGCTGTTGCAGACGTCGGAGTACGCACGTGCACTGATCAGCAGCAACTGCCCGCCTTTGGATGAGGAAACGGTGCAGGAGCGGGTTGCTGCGCGACTGAAACGGCAGGAGAAGCTGGTCAGCAAACCCCCGACGCACTTCAGCTTCGTCATCCACGAGGCCGCCCTGCGCTCGGTCGTGGGCGACCGTGATGTCATGCGTCGGCAGTGCGACCACCTGCTGGAGGTCGGTCAGCGGGCTCACTTGTCCATCCAGGTACTTCCGTTCCTCAGCGCCCCGACTGCGGCGCTCAGCGGGCCGATGGTGCTCGCCGAAACCTGCGACCATGAGCGATTCGCCTTTGTGGACGGGCAGTCGACGGGTGCGCTCTACTCTGACGGGGACAAGCTCAGTGCACTCACTCAGCGCTATGGCATGATCCGCATGCAGGCGCTTAGTGTTGAGGAGTCTGCCCGGTTCATCAGGAAGGTGGCGGAGGAGTTGTGAGCGACGGCCTGTCATGGTTCAAGTCGAGCTACAGCGACTCGGAGGGTAGTGCCTGCCTCGAACTCGCCTACGCCTGGCGCAAGTCCAGCTACAGCGACTTCGAAGACGCCGCCTGCATCGAAGTCGCCACCACCCCCCAGGCCCCCCTCACCATCCACGTCCGCGACTCGAAGCTCGGGGCTCGAAGCCCCCGTTTCTCCGTGCCCGCCGATGCCTGGGCGGCCTTCCTCACGCACGCCGTTCGCGACGAAGCCTGAGCTTCGGGCTCCGGGCCGCGAGACCCGAGCCGCTTCTTGAAGGAATGGGCGGTAGGTCTCAACCCGCCCTCCCGCCCTCCCCGTCCCAGCCGTGCTGACTTTTCGTGAGCGAGTTGCGACGCACGGTCGCCACCCTCTAGCGTTCGCAGCAACGAACGACCCCGGTCGGGTGTTAGCAGCACCCGCCGGGGTCTCACCCAAGATCGAATAAGAGGTTCGATCCGTGGCTGACGGAAACCTTAGCGCTGCCCTGTCCGCACGCGCAGCGCCTCCCCTGGCCAAGCCTGGTTACGGCAAGCGGCCCGTCCCCGGTCAGGCACCGCCCCGGTCGGGCGACTTCGACCGGCTCCCCGCCCGCGCGGCGTACCTCGCGAGCCTGATCGACCAGCTCGACGAGAACGCGGCGATGGACGCGAAGACCCTCGCCAAGGCGCAACCGCTGTACGGCCAGCAGGCGGTGCGCTCGGCGCTCAACGAGCTGAGCGCGGCGGGTCACTTGCGGCGCGTACGGCGCCGGGTCGTCCCGGGCGACGGCGCGGCGACCGGTACGCGCTGGGTGTTCCTGACGTACTGGTCCCGTACAGCACGGGATGACGAGTGGTGGGCGCGGCTCCTGGAGGGTGACGTGCCGGACGCGTCCGCCTCCGCGCCCGAGAGCGAGGCCCGCACTCCGGCTGAGCCGACGCCCGCGCCCACCACCACCGACGCGCACCCCTCCACCGCCCACGACACCCTCGCCCGCCTCGGTCTGCACGACCCGCGCCTCGCCCTCTCCGCCGCCGACTGCGCGGCACTGGAGGAGCCGGCGGCCGAATGGCTCAGGCGCGGGGTGGATCCCGGGCACCTGACGCGGGTCCTCGTCACCGGCCTGCCGGAGCACGTCCATGCGCCCGGGGCGTTCGTACGACGCCGGCTCGTGGACAAGCTGCCGCCCGCCCCGAACGGCCCGCAGGCACCCTCCGCACCTCCCGCGCTCATGGAGTGCACGGACTGCCGCGTCCCCGGCCGCCCGGAAGCCCTGCCGGGAGGGCTCTGCCGGGCCTGCCGGGGCGATGCGGGAACCGTACCGCCGGGGCGGGCGGCAGGTACCCCGGCGATGACCGTGCACGCCCAGGTCGACCGCCTTCGCGCCTCGGTGCGCGCCACCCAGCCCTGCTGATCCCGTCGTCCTGCCTGCACAGGAGGCCCTCGCATGACCATGAAATCGACGCTGATCAACTCGATCACGCGCAGCCGTGTTGAGCGGCGTCGGCGGGCCGAGCAGGCGCGGCAGTTCGTCGAGGAGACCCTGCTGGAAGGGCAGGCGCTGTCCGAGGCGGAACTGGTCGAGGCGCGCGGCTTGCTGGCCGCGAGCAAGGCCCGTACGGCCGCCCGGCGACGCGAGAGGACTCGCTGTTCACCATGATCGTCCTCCTGCTTCCCGTGGCAGCGGGCTGACCCGGCCCCAGGTGTGAGCAGAGCGGGGGCGCAGCGCCGCCTGCAAGGTTTCTGAAAAGTACAGAAAGCATTTTCTCCAGCAGGCCCCAGGTGGCGGCCCTGTCGCACGGTCTCGGGGTGTCAGGTGCAGAAGGAGTCGCCGCTTGAACCCTTTACGGCCCCGTCATGCCTGAGTAACCTCCCCGCAGAAACTTGCAGCGCCTTTCGCAAGGTTCTGCGGTCGAGTGGCGTGTCTCGGCCTTCAGTTCAGCCACCCGCTCAACCGTTCCGCCGCTCGCGCAGCTCTCTCCGTGGCCGTACGGGAGCTTCGTGCTGCCCGGCGGACCCGTCCGAGGAGCCCTCGATGGAGAGAACCCGACCCCGACCACCGCTGTTCAGATCCTTCCGGAGGAGGTCACGGCGGACCGCAGGTATCGCGCTGGCCTCCGTTGCCGCCCTGGCCGCGGGCCTGCTCGCCGCCGGGACGACGCCCGCCTCCGGTGCCACGGGCGCGACCACCGCCACCACCGGCACCAACACCGCGACCGTCTTCTACTACACCAAGTCCCGCGCCTGGTCCTCGTACTACCTGCACTGGGCGCCGGACGGCGGCAGTTGGACCACCGTGCCGGGCGTGCGGATGGAGGCCGCCTGCACGGACTGGGTGAAGGAGACCGTCGACCTGGGGTCGGCGGCCGGGCTCCAGGCCACCTTCAACAACGGCAGCGGCACCTGGGACAACAACGGCGGCAAGAACTACGACCTGGGCAGCGGCACCGTCACCGTCAAGGACGGGGTCATCGCGCACAGCGACCCCTGCGGCGACGACAACGGCGGTGGAGGCCAAGGGGGCGGCAGCGCGCAGAGCGCCACCGTCTTCTACGCCACCACCGGCACCGGCTGGTCCACCGTCAACCTGCACTGGGCGCCCGACGGCGGCGCCTGGACCACGGCCCCCGGCGTCGCCATGGACGCGGCCTGCACCGGCTGGGTGAAGAAGACCGTCGACCTGGGTACGGCGGCGGGCTGGCAGGCCACCTTCAACAACGGCAATGGCACCTGGGACAACAACAACGGCGCCAACTACGCGCTGACCGGCGGCCTCAGCACCGTCAAGGCGGGCAAGGTCACCAAGGACGCGAAGGACCCCTGCGCGGCCACCGTCCCCGACACCACCGCGCCCACCGTGCCCACCTCCGTGAAGGCCTCCGCGACCGGCACCTCCGTCGTGCTCACCTGGGAGCCGTCGACCGACGACACCGCCGTGACCGGTTACCAGGTCACCCGCACGGGCGGGAGCATGGGCACGGCGGTGGTCAGCACCGGCTCCACCGTCTACTCCGACACCGGGCTCGAAGCGGACACCACGTACACCTACACGGTCCAGGCCGTCGACGCGGCGGGCAACACCTCCGCCGCCTCCGCGCCGGCGAACGCGACGACCGGACAGGCACCGCCCCCGGCCCAGCCGGGCACCATGCTCGGCGGCGACCCGCGCAAGGACCCGATCTACTTCGTCCTCACCGCCCGCTTCTACGACGGCGACAGCAGCAACGACCGCGGTGGAAACCAGGACGTGGCCTCCGGCAACGCGGCCAACCACGACCCCATGTTCCGCGGCGACTTCAAGGGCCTGGTCGAGAAACTCGACTACATCAAGGCACTCGGCTTCTCGGCGGTCTGGATCACCCCCGTGGTCCTCAACCGCTCCGACTACGACTACCACGGCTACCACGGCTGGGACTTCTACAAGGTCGACCCGCGCCTGGAGTCGGCGGGCGCCTCCTACCAGGACCTCATCAACGCGGCCCACGCCAAGGGCATGAAGATCTACCAGGACGTCGTCTACAACCACAGCTCCCGGTGGGGCGCCAAGGGCCTGTTCGTGCCGACCGTGTACGGCGTGCGGGACTCCCAGTGGTCCTGGTACTACGACGAGAAGCAGCCGGGCTTCGAGTACGACGGACTGACCGTCGAACCCAAGTCGGGCAAGTCCTACTACAACGGCGACCTGTGGTCGACCGCCGAGCCCTCCGGCAACACCTGCCTGAACTGGGGCAAGCCCACCGGCCAGAAGAGCCCCGAGGGCTACACGCTCTACAACTGCCAGTGGCCCAGCCCCACCAGCGGCATGTTCCCCTCGAAGTACTACCACCAGTGCTGGATCGGCAACTGGGAGGGCGAGGACTCCCGTTCCTGCTGGCTCGCCGACGACCTCGCCGACTTCAACACCGAGAACCCCGAGGTGCAGAACTACCTCATCGGCGCCTACGACAAGTACATCGACATGGGCGTCGACGGCTTCCGTCTCGACACCGCCGTCCACGTCCCCCGCATCACCTGGAACCGCCGCTTCCTGCCCGCCATCCAGCAGCGCGTGGCCCAGGACTGGGGGCCGGACAAGGCGCAGGACTTCTTCGTCTTCGGCGAGGTCGGCGCGTTCGTCAACGACAAGTGGAACCGCGGCTCGGTCAACCACTCCGCGCAGTTCTACACCTGGAAGGAACGCAAGGAGTACACCGCCGACGACACCCAGGCCGCCCTCGACCAGTACAACTACGAGGAGCAACTGGGCACCGGGCAGCAGCCCACCTCCACCAACGCCTTCCTGGACGGCAACAGCTACCACACACCCGACCACTCGAAGTTCTCCGGCATGAACATCATCGACATGCGCATGCACATGAACTTCGGCGACGCGCACAACGCCTTCTCCAACGGCAAGGACTCCGACGACTCCACCAACGACGCCACGTACAACGTCGTGTACGTCGACAGCCACGACTACGGCCCCAACAAGTCGAGCGTGCGCTACGACGGAGGGCAGGACGCCTGGGCCGAGAACATGGCCCTGATGTGGACCTTCCGCGGCATCCCGACCCTCTACTACGGCTCGGAGATCCAGTTCCAGGCCGGCAGGACCATCGACTGCGGCCCGCGCTGCCCGCTGGCCACGACGGGCCGCGCCTACTACGGCGACCACCTCGAAGGCACCGTCACCGCCTCGGAGTTCTCCAAGGCCGACAGCGCGAGCGGTGCCGTCGCCACCACCCTCGCGCAGCCGCTGGTCAAGCACCTCCAACGGCTCAACCAGATCCGGCGCGCCGTGCCCGCGCTCCAGATGGGCCAGTACTCCACCGAGGGCGTCTCGGGCGGCGGCATGAACTTCAAGCGCCGCTACACCGACGCGGCCACCGGCGTGGACAGCTTCGCGCTGGTCGCGGTCACCGACGGCGCCACCTACACCGGGATCCCGAACGGCACGTACAAGGACGCCGTCACCGGTGACGTCCGGCAGGTCACCGGCGGCACCCTGACCGTCGCCGCCCCGGGCAAGGGCGACCTGCGGGTCTACGTGCTCGACCTGGGCGGCAAGAACGCGGCGCCCGGCAAGGTCGGCACCGACGGGCCGTACCTGAAGTAGGGGCGCCTGAAGGGCACCGCCCCTGCCGGAAAGACCGGACGGAGCTGCGGCGACCGAAACCGGATGGATTCCAGCCAACGGCGAATCGGTCAATTCCGTTCACCATTGATCTTTCACGGTGGGGGCGGTCCCCATGGGCGTACGTTCATGACCGCCGAGCAGGGTGGGACAAGGGGGGCGCTCGGGCAGGTGGGGGCCTGTTCCGGCGACGCGGGCTCGGGGTCGTAGGCGCGCCCGGAACACTCCCGTGGGGGAACGAACGTGCGCGTGAAAAAGGGGCTGGAACAAGCCCAACCCGAATGGCCCGAGGCCGCGTCGGCGACCGGAACGACTGGTTCCGACGTCGGTGGCGCGCAGGATGCGCAGGCGGACGGCGGCACCCAGAGATTCCCGGAGACGGGGGCGCTCGCCGCGGTGCGTGTCGAGGACCCGTGGAGCGAGGCGGGGGCCGGCTCCGGCGGGCCCGGGACGGACGAGCTGACCGTCCGGCTCGACCGTACCGGATCAACAGGACGTACCAGTTCAACAGGACGTGCTGGATCAACTGGAAGTACCGGATCAGCTGGAGTTACCGGATCCACTCGGCGTAGCGGAGCCATCGGGCCCGGCGGAGAGGAGCCGGACGGCAGCTGCGGGGAGCGGGGGGCCGGTGGCTCCGAGGGACCGGTCTTCGTCGACGCGTCCGGCCGCCGCAGCCGCCGGTTCCGCCGGATCGGGATGGTGGCGGGGATCGGTTGCGCGGTGTACGCCGCCGTCATCGTCGTCACCCTCGTGTCCGGCAACTCCAGCGCACCCTGGCTGCCGGTGCCGGGCCAGGCCGACGACCGGCCCGCGAGCAAGGTCGACACCTCCGCCGAACCCTCGGACCCGGCCCGCCCGCCGGGCGCCGGTACGGGAGTGGGAGCAGGAGTGGGTACCGGGGTGGGCGTCGTGGCGCCGGGCGCGTCCGGGCTGCCGGGGGCGCCCGGCGTCTCCGCCCCGGCCACCGGCGGCACCGGTCCGACGCCGGGCGCCGGGGGCGGGGCAGCCGGCGCGTCCGCCGGACCGCACCGGCCGGGCTCCTCGGCGGGGCCGCGGTCGGCCACCTCGGGGACCGGCGGGTCCCGGCCGCCGGGCTCCGGCACCAGCGGCGGCCCCGTGACCGAGCCGTCCCCGCCTCCGGCCTCCCCGTCGACGGGACCGACGACGCCGACCACTGGTGGCGGCGGCTCCCCGAGCACCGGCCCGTCGACACCGGCAGCGGGAAGCAGCGGGACAGGCGCGGGCGGCGCGGGCGGTGGCGGAGGCGGCGGTGCCGCTACGGGGACGGGCACAGGCACCGGTGGCCCGGGAACGGTCGCGGACGGCCCGGGCACTCCGGTACCCGTGACCTCGGCCCCCGGTCCCACCACGCCCCCGGGCCCGAGCGCGCCCCCCGGCCCCGGCACGTCCGGCACCGCGACGCCCACGTCCCCCGCGTCCCCGGAGAACCGGGCCTGATGGCCGCCCACATCCGCCGCGGGCGGCCACCGAGGACCACCGACGCGACCACCGACACGAACCACACGGCAGGGGGCGACGACACGGACCGCAGCATGGAGGGCGACGCGGGCCGCGACGCGACCGACGACCGGGGCGGCTTCGTCCCGCGGCCCGGCACCGGTGGCGGCAACGGCCGCCCCACCGGCGACCACGGTCCGCGCCACCAGTCCGCTGCCCGCCCCCGCCCCCGCGCGTCAGCGCGTCCCGGAGGGCCTGGAGGGGCCGGCGGGCGGCGTCGGACGGCCCGGCGTCCGTTCCGGCTGCCGCTCCGCCTCATCGTGCCCGTGGTTCTCCTCGCCGCGCTGATGGCGATGCTGGTGCTGCGCGGCTACGTGCACAGCGAGATCATGGCCGACCACCGCATCCGGCCCGAGGCGGCCACCGACACCGTGCCGGACAAGATCCTCCAAGGCGGCCCGGTCATCGACACCCGCCACGGGCAGACGACCAGCCTGCGCGTGCCCGACCACCGCCTCGTGCTCACCTTCGACGACGGCCCCGACCCCACCTGGACCCCCCAGGTGCTGGACGTGCTCAAGAAGCACCACGCGCACGCCGTCTTCTTCGTCACCGGCACCATGACCTCGCGCTACCCGGACCTCGTCCGGCGCATGGTCGCCGAGGGCCACGAGGTGGGCCTGCACACCTTCAACCACCCCGACCTGTCCTACCAGTCCAAGCAGCGCATCGACTGGGAGCTGTCGCAGAACCAGCTCGCCATCACCGGCGCGGCCGGGGTGCGCACCTCGCTGTTCCGGCCGCCGTACTCCTCCTTCGCCGACGCGATGGACGACCGTTCCTGGCCGGTGACCGAGTACATCGGCAGCCGCGGCTACATCACCGTCGTCAACACCCTCGACAGCGAGGACTGGCAGAAGCCCGGCCCGGCGGAGATCGTCCGGCGGGCCACCCCGAAGGACGGCGAGGGCGCGATCGTACTGATGCACGACTCCGGCGGCGACCGCCACCAGACCGTGCAGGCGCTGGACCGGTACCTGCCGCGACTCCAGGCGCGCGGCTACCGGTTCGACAACCTCACCGAGGCGCTCGGAGCGCCCAGCGCGCTCACCCCGGTCACCGGCGCCGGCCTGTGGAAGGGCAGGGCGTGGATCTTCCTGGTCCGGGCCTCCGACGACCTCACCGACGCGCTCGGCGTGTGCCTGGCGCTGGTCGGCGCCCTGGTCATCGCCAGGTTCGCGCTGATGCTGCTGCTCTCCGCCGCGCACGCCCGCCGGGTGCGCCGCCCCGGCTTCGGCTGGGGGCCGCCGGTCACCGGACCGGTGTCGGTGCTCGTACCGGCGTACAACGAGGCCAAGTGCATCGAGAACACGGTGCGTTCCCTGATGGCGAGCGAGCACCCGGTCGAGGTGGTCGTCGTCGACGACGGTTCGTCGGACGGTACGGCGGACCTCGTCGAGGCGATGGGCCTGCCCGGCGTACGGGTGGTGCGCCAGCGCAACGCGGGCAAGCCCGCCGCCCTCAACCGCGGTATCGCGCACGCCTCCCACGACCTGATCGTCATGATGGACGGCGACACCGTCTTCGAACCCTCCACCGTCCGCGAACTCGTCCAGCCCTTCGGCGACCCGCGGGTCGGCGCGGTCGCCGGCAACGCCAAGGTGGGCAACCGGGACTCCCTGATCGGCGCCTGGCAGCACATCGAGTACGTGATGGGCTTCAACCTCGACCGCCGCATGTACGACGTCCTGCGCTGCATGCCGACCATCCCCGGCGCGGTCGGCGCGTTCCGCCGCTCGGCCCTGGAACGCGTCGGCGGCATGAGCGAGGACACGCTCGCCGAGGACACCGACATCACCATGGCCCTGCACCGCGCCGGCCTGCGTGTCGTCTACGCCGAGAACGCCCGCGCCTGGACCGAGGCGCCGGAGTCCGTCCAGCAGCTGTGGTCCCAGCGCTACCGCTGGTCGTACGGCACCATGCAGGCGATCTGGAAACACCGCGGTGCGCTCCTCGACCGCGGCCCCTCCGGCCGTTTCGGCCGCTTGGGCCTGCCCCTGGTGTCCCTCTTCATGGTGGTCGCCCCGCTGCTGGCGCCGCTGATCGACCTCTTCCTCCTCTACGGCGTGATCTTCGGCCCGACCGGGAGGACGGTCGCGGCCTGGCTGGGCGTGCTCGCCGTCCAGGCGTTCTGCGCGGCGTACGCGTTCCGGCTGGACCGCGAACGCATGACCCATCTGATCTCGCTCCCGCTCCAGCAGATCCTCTACCGCCAGCTCATGTACGTGGTGCTGCTCCAGTCCTGGATCACCGCCCTCACCGGCGGCCGGCTGCGGTGGCAGAAGCTGCGCCGCACCGGCGTGGTGGAGGCACCGGCCGCTCCCGCACCCCGTGACCCGGTCACCCTGCTGAGCGACCCGACCGCGCGGAGGCCGGTGGCATGACCCAGACCCTCGCTCCCAAGCCCGCCGCCGGCCCGCGCGGACCGGCCGGCCGCGACCGCTACCTGGACCTCCTACGGGCCCTGGCCCTGTTCCGGGTGGTGCTCTACCACCTGTTCGGCTGGGCCTGGCTGACCGTGCTGTTCCCCTCGATGGGCGTGATGTTCGCACTGGCGGGCTCCCTGATGGCGCGCTCCCTGAACCGCCCGGCCCTGAGCGTGATCAAGGGCAGGCTGCGCAGGCTCCTGCCCCCGCTGTGGGCGTTCGGCGCGGTCCTGCTCCCGTTGCTGCTGGTGGCCGGCTGGAACCCGCTGAGGGACCCGGACCTCGGCGGCACCGTGTGGGTGACCAAGCTCCTGGACTACGTCGTCCCGGTCGGCGCCCCGCCCTACCCCGCACACCTGGGTTCCGACTCCGGCCTGCTGGAGACGACCTGGCCGGACGACGCGGCGGGCCCGCTGTGGTACCTGCGCGCCTACCTCTGGTTCGTCGTGGCGTCCCCGCTCCTGCTGCGGGCGCTGCGCCGGGCGCCCTGGCCGACCCTCCTGGCCCCCCTCGCCCTGACGGCGGTCCTCGGCACGGGCCTGGTGCGGATCCCCGGCGAGACGGGGGAGGCGGTGACGGACTTCGCTGTGTACGGCGGCTGCTGGGTCCTGGGCTTCGCCCACCACGAGGGCCTCCTGGCGAAGGTCCCCCGCTACCTCGCCGTCTCCTCGGCCGTCCTGCTGATGGCCTTCGGCCTGTGGTGGGCCTTGGGCCACCAGGGCCCCGACGGCTGGGACCTGAACGACATCCCGCTCGCCCAGGCGGCCTGGTCCTTCGGGGCCGTCGTGATCCTCCTCCAGTACGCCCCCTCCTGGCGCGAGTTCCCCGCCCGCCTGCGCCGCCTGCGGAAACTCATCACGCTCGCCAACAACCGGGCCGTCACCATCTACCTCTGGCACAACTTGCTCATCACGGCCACGGTCCCTCTCATCGACCAGGCCTACAACCTGCCGTTCATGCAGAGCGACAGCGCGTCGGCGATGCTCGACTCGACGTACAGCCTGTGGATGTTCGTCCTGGTGTGGCCGCTGATCGCGGCAGCGATCCTCGCCTTCGGCTGGATCGAGGACCTGGCGGCACGGCGCGGGCCACGACTGTGGCCGACCGGCGGCGAGGGCCGCTGAGGGCCGCCTCTCACCCCCGCCCCCCACGGGGTGAGACCGACGTTCCCTCCCCGTCACCCACCGCCACAGCGCGGAAACTCCGGCTTCCTACCGTCGGGAGCCAGGTACTCGGCGCACGTGGAGGCGGGATGGCGGGCAGGCGTTGGATCGTGGAGTGGGATCCTGAGGACGAGGTGTTCTGGGCGGGGGCGGGGGAGCGGATCGCCAGGCGGAATCTGTTCTTCTCCGTGCTCAGCGAACACATCGGGTTCTCGGTGTGGACGCTGTGGTCCGTGCTCGTGCTGTTCATGGGGCCCGAGTACGGGCTGAGCCCCGCCGACAAGTTCCTGCTCACGTCCGTGGTGACGCTGGTGGGCGCGGTCGCACGGGTGCCGTACACCTTCGCCGTGGCGCTCTTCGGCGGCCGGAACTGGACGATCGTCTCCGCGAGCCTGCTGCTCGTGCCGGCCGTCGCCGCGTTCGTCGTCATGCACCCCGGCACCTCGTTCTCCACCTTCCTGTGGGTCGGGCTGCTCGCCGGGATCGGCGGCGGGAACTTCGCCTCCTCCATGACCAACATCAACGCCTTCTTCCCGATGCGGGAGAAGGGGTGGGCGCTCGGGCTCAACGCCGGGGGCGGCAACGTGGGGGTGCCCGTCATCCAGCTCGCCGCCCTCGCCGTCATCGGGGCCGGCGGCGGGCCGCGTGTGCTGCTGGGGATCTACATCCCGCTGATCGTCGTGGCCGCCGTGCTCGCCGCGCTGTTCATGGACAACCTCGCCTCCGTGAAGAACGACACCGGCGCCGCCGTGGACGCCGCCAAGGACGCCCACACCTGGATCATGGCGTTCCTGTACGTGGGCACCTTCGGGTCGTTCATCGGGTACAGCTTCGCCTTCGGGCAGGTACTCACCGGCCAGTTCGGCAGGACGCCCCTCCAGGCCGCCTGCCTCACCTTCATCGGGCCGCTCCTCGGGTCCCTGGTCCGGCCCCTGGGCGGCCGGCTCGCCGACCGGTACGGCGGCGCGCGGATCACCCTGTGGAACTTCGTCGCCATGGCCGCCGCGACCGCCGCCCTCGTCGCCGCCGGGATGAGGGGCTCGCTGCCGCTGTTCGTGGCCGTGTTCGTCGTCCTGTTCGCGCTCAGCGGGCTCGGCAACGGGTCCACGTACAAGATGATCCCGGGGATCTTCCAGGCCAAGGCCCTCGCCGGTGGACTGGTCGGGGAGGAGGCCGTGGCGCACGCGCGGCGGTTGTCCGGGGCCTCCATGGGGCTCATCGGGGCCGTGGGCGCGCTCGGCGGCGTGGGCATCAACCTGGCCTTCCGGCAGTCGTTCCTCGCCCACGGCTCCGGCACCGCCGCGTTCGTCGCCTTCCTGGTCTTCTACGGCGCGGCCTTCCTGGTCACCTACGCCGTATACCTTCGCCGGCCGGGCGGCGAGCGGGCGACCACCGGCGTCGCTGCCGGGAGGGAGCTGCGGCTCGGCGGTGCCGAGGTATGACGTAACACTGGTGACATGCCGGTGAACCGAACCCGTCATGCGGTGTTGGCAGGCTCACGGGCACAGACGACGACTCCAGCACGGGACGAGAGCCATGAGCCAGGACCAGGACCAGGACGAGCAGCAGCGGCCGGCCGGGCCCGGGCCCCTGGCCGGGTTCACCGTGGGGGTGACGGCGGCCCGCCGCGCCGATGAACTCGGCGCGCTGCTCCAGCGGCGCGGCGCGTCGGTCGTGCACGCGCCCGCGCTGCGCATCGTCCCCCTCTCCGACGACGGTGAACTCCTCGCCGCCACGAAGGAGATCATCGGCCGGGCGCCCGACACCGTGGTCGCCACCACCGCGATCGGCTTCCGCGGGTGGGTGGAGGCGGCCGACGGATGGGGGCTGGGCGAGGCGCTGCTCGGCCGGTTGCGGGGGGTCGAGGTGCTGGCCCGCGGTCCCAAGGTCAAGGGAGCGGTCCGGGCCGCCGGGCTCACCGAGGAGTGGTCGCCGTCCTCGGAGTCCCTGGCCGAGGTGCTCGACCGGCTGCTGGAACAGGGCGTGGACGGGCGGCGCGTGGCCGTCCAGTTGCACGGGGAACCGCTGCCCGGCTTCGTGGAGGCGCTGCGCGCCGGCGGGGCGGAGGTCGTCCCGGTGCCGGTGTACCGGTGGCTGCCGCCGGAGGACCCCGGCCCGCTGGACCGGCTGCTGGACGCCGCCGTCTTTGGCGGGCTCGACGCGCTCACCTTCACCAGCGCCCCGGCCGCCGCGTCCCTGCTGTCCCGGGCGGAGGAACGGGGGCTGCTGACCGGGCTGCTGGCCGCGCTCGCACACGACGTGCTGCCCGCGTGCGTCGGGCCGGTCACCGCCGTGCCGTTGCAGGCGCACGGGGTGGACACCGTGCAGCCGGAGCGGTTCCGGCTCGGTCCGCTGGTGCAGCTGCTGTGCCAGGAACTACCGGGGCGCGCAAGGACGTTGCCCGTCGCCGGGCACCGGGTGCAGATCCGGGGGCAGGCGGTGCTGGTGGACGGGGACCTGAGACCCGTACCGCCCGCCGGGATGGCGCTGCTGCGGGCGCTCGCGCGGCGGCCCGGGTGGGTGGTCGCCCGCGCCGACCTGCTGCGCGCGCTGCCCGGCGCCGGCCGGGACGAACACGCGGTGGAGACCGCCATGGCACGCCTGCGCACGGCGCTCGGCGCACCGAAGCTGGTCCAGACGGTGGTCAAGCGCGGGTACCGGCTGGCCCTGGACCCGGCGTCGGACGCGAAGTACGGGGAGGGCGACGGGTAGCGCCGCGCAGCAGCCGGGTGGCGCCGTGCAGCACCAGCGCCCGCGCCAGGCAGGCCCCGGCCGCCGTCACCAGCAGGGTCCGTACGACGTTCCACGCCACCCACGGGTGCTCGAAGTGCGCGCGGGCCGTCGCCGGAGCTGCGGTGTGGGCCAGCGCGTCGTTCAGGGGGACGTTGCAGGTTGAGGTGACCGCGAACGCGAGGACGTGGGCCGCCAGCGCCGCCCACACCCACCGGCGCGGCAGCGGCGAGCCGCGCAGCTGCCACGCAGAGACCGCCGTCAGCAGCGGGGCGCCGAGGAAGGCGAGGAGGAAGACCGGGTTCTGGATCACGTCGTTGATGTTCCGCATGACCTCGGCGTAGGTGCGGTCGTCGCTGCGGGCCAGGGCAGGCATCACGGCGCAGGCGAAGACGTAGAAGACGCCCGCGAGCAGGCCGGTGACGACCGTGGCGGTGCCCAGGACCCCGGCGGCGCCCGGGCGCGCCGTGCCGTCGCGGGTGCTGGTGCCGGTTCCGTTGCTGGTGCCGATGTCTGCCATGCCGTCCAGTCAACGCGCCCGGCGTGCCGGGGCCCATCGCCGGGACGCGCGGCCGCATACGCGGGCGTCCACGTCACCCGCGTCCGGTCCGGGGGGTTCCGGCCGTGGGAACGGGCGGGCACTGTGGGAGGGAACGGTTCCCCAGCCCTGACGAGCACCCCGCCGCCCGGTCCGCCGCGGCCGGCCGGGGTGTCGCCCCTAGGCGGTGACAGGCACATGGCACTGGGTACGGCCCCGGAGACGGCCACGGACACGGTCCCCCACGAGTTGCGGTTCGACGCCGGGCGGATCTGCCTGGACCTCCTCTCCACCACCCATCCCGAGGAACGGCTCGACTCCCTCCCGCCGCTGCGCGCGTGGATCGCGGGCGCGGGCCTGGTCCCGCCGGGCACCGGTCTCGCCCACGCCGACCTCGCCTGGCTCGCCGCCTTCCGCGAACTGCGCGGGCACATCGGGCACCTGGTCCACGGGCACCTCGAAGGACCCCCGCGCCCGGACCCCCGCGCCCACGACCTTCCCCACGCCCACGACCTCTCCCACGCCCGCGACCTCGCCCGCGACCTCTCCCACGCCCGCGACCTCGCCCTCGCCCGCGTCAACGAGGCCGCCCGCGCCGCCCCGCCCGCCCCGCGCGCCGTACGCCGTGCGGACGGCACCCTCGTGCGCGCCCTGGCCGCTCCGCCCCAGTGCGCCGCCCTGCTCGCGGCCGTCGCCCGGGACGCGCTGGAACTGCTCACCGACCCCGTCGCCCGGGCGGCCCTGCGCCGGTGCGCGGGCGACAACTGCCCGATCGTCTACCTGGACACCTCCCGGGGACGCAGACGGCGCTGGTGCTCCAGTGAGGTCTGCGGCAACCGCGAACGGGTCGCCCGCCACCGCCGCCGCGCCGCCCTCGCCCGCACCTGAGCCGCCCGCGTCCTCGACCGTCCCCCCGGCCCCTGCTCACCGCTCCGCAGGCCGCCCCCGCAGATCCGGTCGGGGCCGATGCTCGGATACGGCCGGGTCCGGCTTCCGCCAGTGGGTCCCCTTCGCGTACGGTTGACGGCTGCCCAGCACGTCAGAAGGGGGCCCGGTGGCCGCTCAGGCTCAACAGGATTCCGCGGTCGAATCGGTTCACGACGCCACGCGCGACGCCACGGGCGACGCGGTGCGCGACGCGGAGCAGGACTCGGTCCGGGACCGGGAGATCAGCATGGAACAGGAACACCTGGACCGGGTGTACCGGCGCCTCGAAGTGAAGATCCACGAGGCCGAGTTCCTGATGCGGGACGCGGCACAGCGCGGCCAGGTCGGCACGCCCGGCGCGCTGGCCGAGCGCGACGCGCAGGTCTTCCAGGCGGGCGTCCACCTCAACCGGCTGAACAACGAGTTCGAGGACTTCCTCTTCGGCCGGATCGACCTGCTCCTCGGCAAGGACGGCAAGAAGGGGCCCGACGGGGCCTACACCGCCGTGGAACCGGCCGAGGGCGCCGTGCGCGAGGACAACACCGCCGACATCGCCGAGACCCTGCACATCGGCCGCATCGGCGTCCTGGACGAGGACTACGCCCCGCTGGTCATCGACTGGCGGGCGCCCGCCGCGGCCCCGTTCTACCGCTCCACCCCGGTCGATCCCGGCCGGGTCGTGCGCCGCCGGGTGATCCGCTCCAAGGGGCGGCGCGTGCTCGGCGTCGAGGACGACCTGATGCGGCCCGAGCTGAGGGCCTACCTGGACGGCCGGGAACTGCCCGCCCTCGGGGACGGCGCGCTGATGGCCGCGCTCGGCCGGGCCCGCAGCCACAGCATGCGGGACATCGTCTCCTCCATCCAGGCGGAGCAGGACCTCGTCATCCGGGCCCCCGCCGCCTCGGTGGCCTACGTCGAGGGCGGCCCGGGCACGGGCAAGACGGCGGTGGCGCTGCACCGGGCGGCCTACCTGCTCTACCAGGACCGCCGCCGTTACGCGGGCGGCATCCTGATCGTCTCGCCGACCCCGCTCCTCGTGGCGTACACGGAAGGCGTGCTGCCCTCCCTCGGCGAGGAGGGGCAGGTCGCCATCCGGGCGATCGGCTCGCTCGTCGACGGCGTCGAGGCCACGCTGTACGACTCGCCGGCCGTGGCCCGCGCCAAGGGCTCGTACCGGATGCTGAAGGTGCTGCGGAAGGCCGCCCGGGGCGCACTGGAGACCGGCCCCGGCGCGCGGCAGGGCGTGAACGCCCCCGCCGGGCAGCTGACCCTCGGCGACGACCCGGACGCGGAGCAGGAGACGGCGGCTCCCGCGGGTCCGCCGACCCGGCTGCGGGTGGTCGCCTTCGGCCGCCGTCTCGAACTGGAGGCCGCGGACCTGGACCGCGTCCGGCGCACCGCCCTCGGCGGCACCGCACCGGTCAACCTGCTGCGCCCGCGCGCCCGCAAACTGCTCCTCGACGCCCTGTGGGAGCAGTCGGGGGCCGCCGCCCGGCACACCGACCCCGAGCTGGCCGCCGAGCTGCGCTCCTCCTTCGACGAGGACGTGACGGGCGAGGACTCCTTCGTCGCGTTCCTCGACGCCTGGTGGCCCGAGCTGACCCCGCGCGCGGTGCTCGCCGCCATGGCCGACGAACGGCGCCTGGGGCGCTGGGCCCGCCGGGTCCTCAACCCCGGCGAGGTGCGCAAGGTAGCCCGTTCGCTGAAGCGGGACGGGTACACCGTGCACGACATCGCGATGCTCGACGAGCTCCAGGCGTTGCTCGGCACCCCGGCCCGGCCGCGCAAGAGGCGCGAGCTGGACCCGCTGGACCAGCTCACCGGCCTGGAGGAGCTGATGCCGGTGCGCGAGGAGTCGCAGCGCGAGCGCGCCGAGCGGCTGGCCGAGGAGCGCACCGAGTACGCCCACGTCATCGTCGACGAGGCGCAGGACCTCACGCCGCTGCAGTGGCGCATGGTGGGCCGCCGCGGCCGGCACGCCACGTGGACGGTGGTCGGCGACCCGGCCCAGTCCTCGTGGTCCGATCCGGACGAGGCGGCCGAGGCCCGCGACGAGGCCCTGGGCACCCGCCCGCGCCGCCGTTTCGAGCTGACGGTGAACTACCGCAACCCGGCCGAGATCGCCGAGCTGGCCGCCAAGGTGCTCGCCCTGGCCATGCCCGGTTCCCGCTCGCCCTCCGCGGTGCGTTCCACCGGCGTGGAGCCGCGCTTCGCGGTCGTCCGGGACTCCCCGGGCGCCACCGTGCGGGCGGAGGCCGAACGGCTGCTGGAACGGGTGGACGGCACGGTCGGCGTGGTCGTCGCCATGAACCGGCGCGAGGAGGCCCGCCGCTGGCTGGCGGGCCTGGGGGACCGCGTGGTGGCACTGGGCAGCCTGGAGGCGAAGGGCCTGGAGTACGACGCGACGCTCGTCGTCTCGCCCGCGGAGATCGCCGACGAGTCACCGGCCGGCCTGCGCGTGCTCTACGTCGCCCTGACCCGCGCCACCCAGCAGCTCACGGTGGTCTCCGGCGAGCGCGACGAGCCGGACGCGGCCGGGGTGCCGGACCTGCTGCGGGACTGAGCGCGGGGCCCGCGCGGGTGGCGGGGAGAAGGAACCTAGCCCAGGGGAATGGCCTTACCGGATCCGTTTGTTAGCCTTGGTGTGGCACCGGCCCGATCCAAGCCCCCGGGCCCAACCTTCGTCGCTACGAGCGACCACTTGCCGCGAGGCGAGCATGGCGGGTCGGTGTCACAAGCCTCACGAGAGGCCCACGTCACGAGGAATGTGACGTGGGCCTCTTTTGTTGCGTGGGCACCTACCGCGACAGCGTGATCTCTCGTATGGTGGAAGTCACTTTCCGAAAATGGCACCACCTTCTGGTACCCACTGGCACCTCCTGGTGGACGCTCCGGTGAACACAAAGTCCGCAACCCGGGGCGACTACCACGTACTCAGGGGTAGGTGCGACGATCGGACGGCACAACTTCGCGACACGGTGAAAGCAGAGGAAGTCGGCCATGGCAACGGCGCCCAGCGTCTCCTACTCGATGACCATCCGGCTGGAGGTGCCCGCGAGCGGAACGGCCGTCTCGCAGCTCACCACCGCTGTGGAGTCCTCCGGAGGCTCGGTCACGGGCCTCGACGTCACCGCGTCCGGCCACGAGAAGCTCCGGATCGACGTCACTATCGCGGCGACCTCGACCGCGCACGCCGACGAGATCGTCGAGAAGCTGCGCGGCATCGAGGGCGTCACGCTCGGCAAGGTCTCCGACCGTACGTTCCTGATGCACCTCGGCGGCAAGATCGAGATGGCGTCCAAGCACCCCATCCGCAACCGTGACGACCTCTCCATGGTCTACACGCCGGGCGTGGCCCGCGTCTGCATGGCGATCGCCGAGAACCCCGAGGACGCCCGCCGCCTCACCATCAAGCGCAACTCCGTTGCGGTCGTGACGGACGGCTCCGCGGTGCTGGGCCTGGGCAACATCGGCCCCAAGGCCGCGCTGCCCGTCATGGAGGGCAAGGCGGCCCTCTTCAAGCGGTTCGCCGGCATCGACGCCTGGCCGATCTGCCTGGACACCCAGGACAGCGACGCCATCGTCGAGATCGTCAAGGCGATCGCCCCCGGGTTCGCCGGCATCAACCTGGAGGACATCTCCGCGCCCCGCTGCTTCGAGATCGAGGCCCGGCTGCGCGAGGCGCTGGACATCCCCGTCTTCCACGACGACCAGCACGGCACCGCCATCGTCGTGCTCGCCGCCCTCACCAACGCCCTGCGCGTGGTGGACAAGCCCATCGAGAACGTCCGGGTCGTGATGTCCGGCGCCGGCGCGGCCGGCACCGCCATCCTCAAGCTGCTGCTCGCCGCGGGCGTGAAGAACGCGGTGGTCGCCGACATCCACGGCGTCGTGCACACCGGTCGCGAGGACCTGGTCGACGCCGCCCCCGAGTCGGCGCTGCGCTGGATCGCCGACAACACCAACCCCGAGAACCTCACGGGCACCCTGAAGGAGGCCGTGCGGGGCGCGGACGTCTTCATCGGCGTCTCGGCGCCCAACGTGCTCGACGGCGACGACGTGGCCGCCATGGCGGACGGCGCGATCGTGTTCGCGCTCGCGAACCCCGACCCCGAGGTCGACCCCGCGATCGCGCGTCAGACGGCGGCGGTCGTGGCCACCGGCCGCTCCGACTTCCCCAACCAGATCAACAACGTGCTGGTCTTCCCGGGTGTCTTCCGCGGCCTGCTGGACGCGCAGTCGCGCACGGTCAACACCGAGATGATGCTGGCCGCCGCGCAGGCCCTGGCCGACGTGGTGACCGAGGGCGAGCTGAACCCGAACTACATCGTCCCCAGCGTCTTCAACGACAAGGTCGCGGGAGCCGTGGCCGGTGCCGTCCGGGAGGCCGCCAAGGCGGCCGGCGCGAGCGCGGTGACCAGCAGCACATCCGGAATCTGACCAACCGGACGAACCGGGTGAACCGGTCGGAGCGGGTGTTCGGGGGCGCCGGTCCCCGAGCGTGACGATCGCCACGACGCGCCGTGGACCGGCGCGTCGTGGCGGACGCTGTCAGTGGTGCGCCTTATCGTGGCTGGCCAGGCGCGGGCCCTCTTTTCGTGTGACTCCCAAGGGTGTTCTCACGACTCCTACGGGTGCCGGATTGGCTTTCCCGCCGCAGGTGGGGGCAGGATGCCTCCCTGGGCGCGAGGGTCTGACGAGGGACCCGGGTCCGGGGACCCCCGAGGGCCCTGGCAGCATCGGCTTGGCTGGCCCAACATGCGGCTTTGCCGCGTGGCACGCCTCAACGGCAAGAAGAACACGGGAGTAACAACATGAACCGCAGTGAGCTGGTGGCCGCGCTGGCCGACCGCGCCGAGGTGACCCGCAAGGACGCCGACGCCGTGCTGGCCGCGTTCGCCGACGTCGTCGGCGACATCGTCTCCAAGGGGGACGAGAAGGTCACCATCCCTGGCTTCCTGAACTTCGAGCGCACCCACCGTGCCGCTCGCACCGCCCGCAACCCGCAGACCGGCGAGCCGATCCAGATCCCGGCCGGCTACAGCGTGAAGGTCTCCGCGGGCAGCAAGCTGAAGGAAGCCGCCAAGGGCAAGTGACCTTGCCGCCGTACGCCACGGGACGGCGTACGGGGCCCGGCAGGGCCGACAACGTCAATGGGGCGGCCCCCTCCACGGGGGCCGCCCCATCGTCGTACACACCCCCGGCCGGGCACCCCTCGACCGAGCGACCCCCGGACCCCCGGCCGGGGGGGGGCGTCGCGGCCGGGGCCGGGTGGCCGGGGTGTCTCAGCCGAGCGCCTGGCCCGGCAGCTCCACCTTCGCGCCCAGTTCCACGAGCTTGTCCATGAAGTTCTCGTAGCCGCGGTTGATCAGGTCGATGCCGTGGACGCGGGAGGTGCCCTGGGCCGCGAGGGCGGCGATCAGGTAGGAGAAGCCGCCGCGCAGGTCCGGGATGACCAGGTCGGCGCCCTGGAGCCGGGTCGGGCCCGACACGACCGCGGAGTGCAGGAAGTTGCGCTGGCCGAAGCGGCAGTCGGAGCCGCCCAGGCACTCGCGGTAGAGCTGGATGTGCGCGCCCATCTGGTTCAGCGCGGAGGTGAAGCCGAGGCGGGACTCGTAGACCGTCTCGTGGATGATCGACAGGCCGGTCGCCTGGGTGAGGGCCACCACCAGCGGCTGCTGCCAGTCCGTCTGGAAGCCGGGGTGCACGTCCGTCTCCAGCGCGATGGACTTCAACTGCCCGCCGGGGTGCCAGAAGCGGATGCCCTCGTCGTCGATCTCGAACGCCCCGCCCACCTTCCGGTAGGTGTTCAGGAACGTCATCATCGAGCGCTGCTGGGCGCCGTGGACGTAGATGTTGCCCTCGGTGGCCAGCGCCGCGGACGCCCAGGACGCCGCCTCCAGGCGGTCCGCGAGCGCGCGGTGGGTGTAACCGCCGAGCTTGTCCACACCGGTGATGCGGATCGTGCGGTCGGTGTCCATCGCGATGATCGCGCCCATTTTCTGCAGGACGCAGATCAGGTCCTCGATCTCCGGTTCGACGGCCGCGTTGGACAACTCGGTGACGCCCTCGGCGAGGACCGCCGTCAGCAGCACCTGCTCGGTCGCGCCGACGGACGGGTAGGGCAGCCGGATCTTCGTGCCGCGCAGCCGCTGCGGCGCCTCCAGGTACTGGCCGTCCGCCCGCTTCTCGATCGTCGCGCCGAACTGCCGCAGCACGTCGAAGTGGAAGTCGATGGGCCGCCCGCCGATGTCGCAGCCGCCGAGGCCGGGGATGAACGCGTGGCCCAGCCGGTGCAGCAGCGGCCCGCAGAACAGGATCGGGATACGGCTGGAACCCGCGTGGGCATCGATGTCAGCCACGTTGGCGCTCTCCACCCGGGTCGGGTCGAGCACCAGCTCGCCCGGCTCCTCACCCGGACGTACCGTCACCCCGTGCAGTTGCAGCAGACCGCGTACGACCCGCACGTCCCGGATGTCCGGCACATTGCGCAGTCGGCTCGGTTCGCTGCCCAGCAGAGCGGCGACCATCGCCTTCGGTACGAGGTTCTTCGCACCCCGGACCCGGATCTCGCCCTCCAGCGGGGTTCCGCCATGGACAAGCAGTACGTCATCAGTGCCGTTGACGGTCATGTATCTCGCGTTCCGATGAGTTGGGCAGGTGCCGGCCGGTCGGTTCGGGCAGGGGGCCGGAGAGACAGACTAATCGCGGGGGAGCGCGCAACCGAAAGCCCGTGCACCGCCCGGAACGTCATGGCTGTGTCACAACACGAACGGTCGGCCGGTGGACACGCACGGTCACCGCCGAGAGCGTGCGCCCGCGACGCTCCCGTACCCCGTGCGCGCCCTCACTCCGGTAGCCGGATTGGCTCCCCACGCCAGGGGAAGATGCGGGATCATGTCTGGCATGACCGAGGTGTCCTCGCTCACAGGGCGGCTGCTCGTGGCAACGCCCGCCCTGGCGGACCCGAACTTCGACCGCGCGGTGGTGCTCCTCCTCGACCACGACGAGGAGGGTTCCCTCGGTGTCGTCCTCAACCGCCCCACCCCCGTCGACGTGGGTGACATCCTGGAGGGCTGGGCGGACCTCGCCGGGGAGCCCGGCGTGGTCTTCCAGGGCGGCCCGGTCTCGCTGGACTCCGCACTCGGCGTCGCCGTCATCCCGGGCGGCGGCCCCGGCGAGCGCGCCCCGCTGGGCTGGCGCCGGGTGCACGGCGCGATCGGCCTGGTCGACCTGGAGGCCCCGCCCGAGCTGCTGGCCTCCGCCCTCGGCTCGCTGCGGATCTTCGCCGGGTACGCGGGATGGGGGCCCGGCCAGCTGGAGGACGAGCTGGGGCAGGGGGCCTGGTACGTCGTCGAGTCGGAACCGGGCGACGTCTCCTCCCCGGCCCCCGAGCGGCTGTGGCGCGAGGTGCTGCGCCGTCAGCGCAACGAACTGGCGATGGTCGCCACCTACCCGGACGACCCGTCGCTCAACTGATGCCCGTGCGCTTCAGTACCCTTGCCGTATGAGCACTCTCGAGCCCGAGCGCGGCACTGGAACGGGGACCCTCGTAGAGCCGACGCCGCAGGTGTCCCACGGAGACGGCGATCACGAGCGCTTCGCCCACTACGTCCAGAAGGACAAGATCATGGCGAGCGCCCTGGACGGGACGCCCGTCGTGGCGCTGTGCGGCAAGGTGTGGGTGCCGGGCCGCGACCCGAAGAAGTACCCCGTGTGCCCGCTGTGCAAGGACATCTACGAGTCCATGAGCGGCGGCGGCGACCAGGGCAAGGGCGGCGACAAGAAGTAGCGCCCCCGCGCTGAGGCGGCGGCAGGAGGCGGCGTGTGCGCCTCCGCCGCCCGCCGGGCCGACCGGGCCCCCCGAGTGCGTTTCGCGCGCTTGGGGGGCCTTTGTGCTGTCCGGCGTTGCACAGGGTGCGTCGTGCGGTCACAGAGTGGTTGAGACCTCTTGTCGGCGCGTTCACCGAGTCCCTAGCCTCCGTGGTGTTGTGCAGAGCAAAACCGTCATTGCGCATGTTGCAACACCCTGACCGGAGGAATGGCTCCATGAAGCTCTCCGCAAGACTTTCCGGACGGCTGGCCCTGCTGCTGGCCGCCGCCGCCCTCACCGCCACCGCCTGCGCCCCGCAGACGTCCGACAACTCCTCCTCCGGCAAGGACGAGAAGACCGGGACCCTGCGTGTCTGGCTGTTCCAGGAGGTCTCCAACAAGCCGAAGGAACAGGTGGTCAAGCAGGTCCTCGCGGACTTCCGCAAGGCCCACGACGGCACCGACGTCAGCGTCGAGTACATCCCCGTGGAGACGCGGGCCCAGCGGATCAAGGCCGCCTTCAACGACCCGAAGAGCGCCCCCGACGTCATCGAGTACGGCAACACCGACACCGCCGGCTACGTCAAGGACGGCGGACTCGCCGACGTCACCGCGGAGTTCGACGCCTGGGACGAGGCCAGGGACACCGACCCCACCGCCCGCACGTCGGTCACCGTGGACGGCAAGATCTACGGCGCCCCCTACTTCGTCGGGGTCCGCGCCCTGTACTACCGCACCGACGTCTTCAAGGAACTGCACCTCGAGCCGCCGAAGACCCTGGACGAACTGGCCACCACCGCCCACACGGTCCGGGCCGCCCGGCCCGGCCTGTACGGCCTCGCAGTCGGCGGCGCCTACACCTACGGCGCCATGCCCTTCATCTGGGCCAACGGCGGCCGGATCGCCACCGGCAAGTCCGGCTCCTACACCTCCGCCATCGACAGCCCCGCGGCCCGCAAGGGCATCGAGGAGTACACGTCCCTGTTCGGCGACGACAACTGCCCCGCCGCCAAGTGCGCGGGCATGACCGGCAACGACACCATCACCGCCTTCGCCGCCGGCAAGGCGGCCATGGCGATCGGCGGCGACTTCAGCCACCAGGCCGTGGAAGCCGGCGTGGCCAAGGGCAAGTACGCCGTCGTGCCGCTGCCCGGCGTCAAGCCCGGCTCCGTCGCACCGGCCTTCGCGGGCGGCAACAACATCGGCGTCCTCAAGAGCACCTCGCACCGCACCCTCGCCGTGGACCTGATGAAGCGGCTCGCCTCGAAGAAGACCCAGGCCGAGATGTTCGACGCGATGGGCTTCCTGCCGACCTTCAAGGACGTACGCGGACAGGCCGCCGCCAAGACTCCGTACGTGAAGCCCTTCGTCGACACCCTCGCCGCGGGCACCGAGTTCGTCCCGGCCACGCCCGCCTGGGCCCAGATCGACTCCTCGCTGGTGCTGCCGACCATGTTCCAGGAGGTCGTCAGCGGCAAGAAGGACGTCAAGGCCGCCGCCGGAGACGCCGCGAAGAAGATGAACGACGTGTTCGGCACCGCCGGATGACGGGTTCGACCACGAGCCCGGGGGTCGCGGTGCGGCGGTCGAGGGTGCCGGCGCGCCGCGGCGCGCGCCCCTCGAAGCGCGGCGCCGCCACCCCCTGGCTGTACCTCGCCCCCGCCCTCGTCGTCCTCGGCGCACTGCTCGTCTACCCCGTCTACCAGCTCGGCCTGATCTCCTTCCTGGAGTACACCCAGGCCCAGGTCAGCGGCGGGAAGCCGGCCACCTTCCAGGGCCTGGGGAACTATGCCGAACTGTTCGGGGACGACCAGTTCTGGCGGGTCCTGGTGGCCACCGTGGTGTTCGCGGCGGCCTGCGTGCTCTGCACGCTCGCCGTCGGCTGCGCGCTCGCCGTGCTCCTCACCCGGGTGCGCGCCGTGCCGCGCCTCGCACTGATGCTCGCCGCCCTCGGCGCCTGGGCGACCCCGGCGGTCACCGGCTCCACGGTCTGGCTGCTGCTCTTCGACGCCGACTTCGGGCCCGTCAACAAGATCCTCGGGCTCGGCGACCACTCCTGGACGTACGGGCGCTACAGCGCCTTCCTCCTCGTCCTGCTCGAAGTGGTCTGGTGCTCCTTCCCGTTCGTCATGGTCACCGTCTACGCCGGCATCCGCGCCGTCCCCGCCGAGGTGCTGGAGGCCGCCGCGCTGGACGGCGCCTCCCAGTGGCGCATCTGGCGCTCCGTGCTGGCACCGATGCTGCGCCCGATCCTGGTCGTCGTCACCATCCAGTCCGTCATCTGGGACTTCAAGGTCTTCACCCAGATCTACGTCATGACGGGCGGCGGCGGCATCGCCGGGCAGAACCTCGTCCTGAACGTCTACGCCTACCAGAAGGCGTTCGCTTCCTCGCAGTACAGCCTCGGCTCCGCGATCGGCGTCGTCATGCTGCTGATCCTGCTCGCCGTGACCCTGGTCTACCTGCGGCTGCTGCGCCGCCAGGGGGAGGAGCTGTGAACCTTCCGCTCGTACGGGTGCGCCGCCCGGGACGGCTCGCGGCCGAGGCGTCGGCCCTGATCGTCGCGGTCGTGGTCGCCTTCCCGCTGTACTGGATGGTGCTCAGCGCCTTCAAACCGGCCGGGGAGATCGAGTCGACGAAGCCGCGTCCCTGGACGGCGTCCCCCTCGCTGGACTCCTTCCGACGGGTCTTCCAGCAACAGGAGTTCGGCCGCTACTTCCTCAACAGCCTGCTCGTCGCGGGCACCGTCGTGATCGCCTCCGCGCTGATCGCGTTCCTGGCGGCGACCGCCGTCACCCGGTTCCGCTTCCGGTTCCGCACCACCCTGCTGATCCTGTTCCTGGTGGCCCAGATGGTGCCCGTGGAAGCGCTCACCATCCCGCTCTTCTTCCTGATGCGGGACTTCGGCCAGCTCAACACCCTGGGATCGCTGATCCTGCCCCACATCGCCTTCTCGCTGCCGTTCGCGATCTGGATGCTCAGAGGGTTCGTGAAAGCCGTTCCGGAAGCCCTGGAGGAGGCCGCGTTCATCGACGGCGCGAGCCGCGCGCGCTTCCTGTGGCAGATCCTCTTCCCGCTGGTCTTCCCCGGACTGGTGGCCACCAGCGTCTTCTCCTTCATCTCGACCTGGAACGACTTCCTCTTCGCGAAGTCGTTCATCATCAGCGACACTTCCCAGTCGACGCTGCCGATGGCGCTGCTGGTCTTCTACAAACCGGACGATCCCGACTGGGGCGGTGTGATGGCCGCCTCCACGGTGATGACGATCCCGGTACTGGTCTTCTTCGTACTCGTGCAACGACGACTCGTCTCCGGCCTCGGCGGAGCGGTAAAGGACTGACGTGATGGACGTGATCCCCCAGCCAGGACGTACGACGACCGACGAGGAACGGTTCTTCGAACTGGGCCCCGGCACCACGGTGACGGCGGGCGAGGGCACCGGCCGCACCGAACGCTGGCTGCGCGCCACCCTCGGCGCGGCCACCGGACTGCCGCTCGCCCCCGCGCCGGCCGGCGACGGCGCCCTGCGCCTGCGCCTGGACGACGCCGTCGCCCGGGACCTCGGCGCCGAGGGCTACCGCCTGGCCGTCACGCCGGACGGCGCCGACCTCGCCGGCGGCGGCCCCGCCGGCCTCTTCTGGGGCGCCCAGACGCTGCGGCAGCTCCTCGGCCCGGCCGCCTTCCGGCGCGCCCCGCTGTCCGGCGGACGGTGGCGGCTGCCGCTGACCGAGATCGAGGACACCCCCCGCTTCCGCTGGCGCGGCCTGATGCTGGACGTCGCCCGGCACTTCATGCCGAAGGACGGCGTCCTGCGCTACCTCGACCTGATGGCCGCCCACAAACTCAACGTCCTGCACTTCCACCTGACGGACGACCAGGGCTGGCGCGTCGAGATCAAGCGGTACCCGGAGCTGACCGCGACCGGCTCCTGGCGCTCCCGGACGAAGTACGGCCACCGCGCCTCCCCCCTGTGGGAGGACAAGCCGCACGGCGGCCACTACACCCAGGACGACATCCGCGAGATCGTCGCCTACGCCGCCGAGCGGCACATCACCGTCATCCCCGAGGTGGACGTACCCGGGCACTCGCAGGCCGCCATCGCCGCCTACCCGGAACTCGGCAACACCGACGTCGTCGACACCACCGCCCTGACCGTCTGGGACGACTGGGGCGTCAGCAAGAACGTCCTCGCCCCCACCGACGCCACCCTCCGCTTCTACGAGGGCGTCCTCGAGGAACTGCTCGAACTGTTCCCGGCGGACGCCGCGCCGTTCTCCGGTTTCTTCCACATCGGCGGCGACGAGTGCCCCAAGGAGCAGTGGCGGGCGTCGGCCACCGCGCAGGCCCGCATCGAGGAACTCGGACTCGCCGACGAGGACGAGTTGCAGTCCTGGTTCATCGGCCACTTCGACAAGTGGCTCACCGCGCGCGGGCGCCGGCTCATCGGCTGGGACGAGATCCTGGAGGGCGGCCTCGCCGAGGGCGCCGCCGTCGCGTCCTGGCGCGGCTACGCGGGCGGGATCGCCGCCGCGCGCGCCGGCCACGACGTCGTCATGTGCCCCGAGCAGCAGGTGTACCTGGACCACCGGCAGGACGCGGGCGCGGACGAACCCGTACCGATCGGCTTCGTGCGCACCCTGGAGGACGTGTACCGCTTCGAGCCGGTTCCGGCCGAGCTGGAGGCCGAGCACACGGGCCATGTGCTGGGCGCCCAGGCCAACGTGTGGACCGAGGTGATGGAGAGCCCCGCGCGCGTGGACTACCAGGCCTTCCCCCGGCTGGCCGCCTTCGCCGAGGTCGCCTGGAGCACCCTGCCCGCGCCGGGCGAGCGGGACTTCGCCGACTTCGAGCGGCGGATGGCGGGCCACTACCGGCGCCTGGACGCCCTGGGCGTC
Organism: Streptomyces sp. NPDC056160; assembly: GCF_042268205.1. Taxonomy (NCBI): domain Bacteria; kingdom Bacillati; phylum Actinomycetota; class Actinomycetes; order Kitasatosporales; family Streptomycetaceae; genus Streptomyces; species Streptomyces sp. NPDC056160. The sequence continues at coordinate 147 of NZ_JBHJUW010000016.1, read as the reverse complement.
GGCTACCGCCCGCCCGCCGGACCGCACCCCTGGCAGCGCAGGCCCGGCGTCCTGGGACGCCCGCTGGACGGCCCGCCGCCGGTCCGGTAGCGGGGCGGGGCACGCAGGGGGCGCGGGCGGCCGGGGCAGCGGCGGGCCGGGCGGCAG